>DYSA01000287.1 GCA_020726425.1 Fibrobacter succinogenes
GACGCTTGGAACGAGTTCTGGAGCCAACTTTTGGTTTGGAAACCACCTGAGTAGTAACTGAAACACTAATCGCGACGGCGTTTTGCATCCGTAGAAATAGGTGTAGCGTATTTTTTCATAACCCAATAGGTTGAAAGCATGAACGTCAAGATAACGGTATATTCCATCAACATAAACGTCTTTTTCGAAATCATTTGATCAGCCAACGCGGTAACACCAACTAAAAGAGTGAATTCACTTCCCTGACCAAGACGAACCCCCATCTCCATTGCCGTTTCGGGTGTTTCTTTAAATTTTCGAAATCCCCAGCTAAATGCAAGCGGTTTCAGAATGACAAGAAAAACGGCAAGTATGGTTCCTGGAATAGCAATTTCCACCAGCGATTCGGGGTGGAATTGGGCACCAATAGAAAAGAAAAAGAGGATGAGAAAAAATTCGCGAAGCGGCTTTAATTTTTCTGCAATGATCATGGCGATCGGTGAAACAGCCATGGAGATTCCTGCGATAAACGCGCCAATTTCATACGAGAGGTCGAGAGATGCGGCAATCTGGGCAAGGGCGAGACACCAGCCAATTACGAAGATAAAAATGTATTCTTGAATCACGTCAAATTTGCGGAACAGATTGAAAACAACATTTTTAACGAGGAAATAACATACGACAAAGAGAAGGACCGTTTTGATTATCAACAAAGGAACGGTGATCGCCAACGATTGTCCTCCACCACCAGCGAGAATCAGGATGATGACTATCGCCATAATGTCCTGAAAAAGAAGGATACTAACCATAAGTTCGCCGAGCCGTTTGTTGTGAAGATCCGTGGTTGGAAGCAGTTTCAGGGCCACAACAGTACTGGAAAACATGAGTCCTGCTCCAGCAATAAGTGCTTCGCTGAGTGGAAATTTAAATGCGGTTAATATTGCAACCGTGGCAATTGCAAAAAATGCAGATGAGCCCAGTGTCAAGAGTGCCGTTTTCTGAAGTAATCGCCCCAGTTCTTTTATATTGAGGTTTATACCAATGAGAAACATCAAAAGTATAATACCAAAATGAGCGAATTTTTCAATGTTTTCCGGATCTTTCACGAGACCCAATGAGTAGGGGCCGCAGAGCAAACCGGCAAAGATGTACGCTAAAACAACCGGTTGCTTTAAGTAGAGGAAAAGCGTTGCCAATAGTGCAGAGCCACCATAAATGACACAAAGTTCCATAATTAGATAGTTCACGTTAGCTCCTTGCACATTTTTTCTCTTACCAAAATACATTCCTCCTTGAGTGAGAAAAATATCCGTACCGGTGAAATTTGGGTCACTTGTTTATGTGGAGTGAATGAGTGTATATTCATCTTTGCTGACTAGCTATGTCAAAAAAGGAAATTTCGTGGCATTTCGACCAATTTCGTTAGAACTAAATACCCGAAAAGTTGTGATCGTTGGGGGAGGAGAAATCGCCCTTCACTGAGCTCGATATTTTTCCGGAACCGGCGCGGAGCTGTACGTCTATGCCATTGATGTTCTTGGTAAAGTTAAGAGTATCACACCATTTGTACAGTGCGAACCATACAGTTCTGGTCAGGTTGAATCTGCTCAAGTTGTTATTGCCGCTACGAATAATGTAGAACTAAACCGGCAAATATGCATCGATGGACGAGCGGTTGGTGCGTTGGTGAATAATGTCAGCGACCGGTCAGATTGCGATTTTCATATTCCCGCAATCCTCGAATCAGAACAATTTACCATCGCGGTGAAGTTCCGGCGGGGAAAATTTGAACGGAGCAATCGACCTTCGAAATCGAATTCGGGAGATGCTCCATGATTGAATTTATTGGCAAGGATCACCGGCTTGCCATCGAAAAGCGTGAGTCATACATCCCCGAAATAGCACCTTTTCGAGAAGGAGCCCATGTCTATCTTCAGACCTGCAACCGAGTGGAACTCTATCGCGGTGACGGTATTGCAGATAAAGATATCGTAGAACATCTTTTTCGCGTTGTTTCGGGGTTGGAGTCCGCCATGATCGGCGAATCTCACATTCAGGGACAAGTGAAACGAGCATACGGTGAATCGATTGATAATGAACATATTTCAGGTGGATTACACCGTCTTTTTCAGGCGGCCCTTCGCTGTGGCAAGCGAGTTCGCACCGAAACGGGAATTTCCGAAGGCGCTGTCTCGCACTCTCATGCCGCAGTTATCGCATTGATGCCGCGGTTATCGCATTGAAAAGACATTTCCAACCAGCTCAAAATGCTGAAGTTCTGATTGTTGGTATCAATGAACTTACCGATCGGATCATAAAGTTTTTAGGTCACGGCGAAAATCATTATCAGATTACCGTGGCGAATCGAACTGCGGACAAGGCTCGGGAACAGGCACTTTCTATTGGGGCAAAGCAGATTGCATTCGGTTCGATTCAAAATGAAGTAACTCACTTTGATGCAATTATTTCTGCTACTTCTTCACCGGGAATAATCATTCGGTCTGAATGGTTTGAGAACGATCACGTGCCAATTCTCATCGACCATGCCGCGTGATATTGATCCACGGCTTGCCACTGAGACGACTTTATACAATCTCGCTGATTTGGAGTTAATCGTTTCCGAGAGTATGGCGCGTCGTAGTTGTGAAATAGTTCACGCAGAACAGATTATCCAAGAAGAGATTATACAGTTTTTAGCAACGCACAATCAGGGGGATTCATGATAAAGGTGATCAGTCGCGAAAGTCCCCTTACCCAGGCTCAAGTAACAGAGTTCTTTGCCAATTACCCTGAACGTGCCTATTGCGTAGAGTTTGTTAAAAGTATTGGTGATAAAGATTTACAAAGTTCTCTTCTCGACAGTTCGGTACCCGCAGATTTTTTTACCCGCGAACTCGATCGTGCGATTCTTGATGGATCTGCCGATGTAGCAGTTAATTCGGCGAAAGATCTGCCGTGGCCACTTCCTCAAGGGCTTTCGGTGATCGGTCTACAAAAATCCTTTGATAGTTCTGATTCCCTGGTTTCACTAAATGGAACACAACTTACTGATCTTCATATCGGTGCAAAGGTTGGAACAAGTTCGCCTTCTCGCAAAGAGCAACTTCACGCAACGCGACCGGATCTTTAAATCGTGTCTATTCGCGGGAACATCAGTCAGCGAATCGACTATCTCTATCGTCAAGAGTGTGACGCAGTTATCGTTGCAAGTTGCGCTTTGACAAGACTTAGTATTGATCTTCCCGCCGAGAAACTTCCTTTTGCAACTCACCCACTTCAGGGGAAACTTGCGATTGTGGCCAAGTCAAATCGACAGGATTTAGTTAATATCTTTAAAGATAGTGACATCAGAAGATCATACGGCACGGTGATTCTCGTTGGTGCCGGCCCCGGTGATCCGGAACTTCTCACGGTAAAAGCAGTGAAAGCAATTAATTCCGCCGATATCATCTACTATGATGCACTTTCTGGTGATCGGGTTTTGGGCGATTCAAAGGCTGAACGGATTTTTGTGGGAAAGCGCAAGGGCTAACACTCGCTTACTCAATTGCAAATAAATGAGTTATTGCATAACTCGGCACTTCAAGGAAAATGCGTTGTTCGTCTGAAGGCCGGTGATCCACTTCTGTTTAGTCGTGGCGGTGAAGAGATTCAATTCTTGTCGGAACGGTTGATCGATGTGTCTGTAATTTCTGGGATTAGTTCGTTTCAAGCGGCGGCTACGGCGGTTAATATGCCCATAACTATGCGGGAACAGTCCCGTTCGTTCACCGCATTTTCGTTTGCCCTGCAAAGCAGGAAATCCGTCCGGTTGAAAGAAGCCGGAGCCG
>DYSA01000015.1 GCA_020726425.1 Fibrobacter succinogenes
GTTCACATAATTTGTCAAAAATATACAAAAAGGGTTACTACTCAGGTACCACGAATAAACCTTTTGTTTTGTAAGTGATTGATATCCACTCAACTCGTTCCGAGGCTCCGGCCTTGGAATGCTTCTGACGAGGCTCTGCCTCGAGTACGTGAGGCGGAGCCTCAGGCCGGCATTCCCAGCGTGGACGCTGGGAACGAGTGCTGAAGCGAGTTTTTGTCCCCCGCTAACACCTGAGTATTTGCCAAAAAGGGGAATCCTGTTCTGGATTCCCCTTTTTGTATTTTCAGATTTGAGATGAACGTACCATTCATCCCAATCGAATTACTCTTCGTCTGATTCCTCTTCTGAATCATCTTCAACAACTTCGTCTTCAGATTCTTCTTCCTCATCAGAAGCATCATCTTCAACAACACGCTGATCTGCAGGGATCAGCAGTGCAGCAGCTTCAGGAGAGAGTTCCGCCTTCGGAATGAGATTACCCTCTTCGTCATACTCGTCTTCATCTTCTTCCATCTTCGCAGCTGAAGTTACATCGATAACTTCATCACCTTTGAGATTGATCAAGCGAACACCCTGAGTATTACGACCAATTACATTCACCGCATCGACTGGAGTACGGATAATAATCCCGCCTTTGGTGATAATCATAATATCATCATCATCACTTGGAATCATGATCGCGATAACATCACCATTGCGTTCACTCATTTTGATGTTGATAATACCAACACCGCCACGGTTCGTTGTACGATAATCTTCAAGCGGCGTCCGTTTTCCGTAACCATTTCGCGTTACAGTCAGGATATTTTCGTGGCCTTGCGCAGCAACCATGCCGATAACTGTGTCATTTTCTTTTAGTGAGATACCGCGAACCCCGCGAGTATTTCTTCCAAGCGTACGAACTTTTTCAGCTTTGAAACGGATCGCACGGCCATTGCGCGTTGCAATCACCAACTCGTTGTCGTCGCTACAAAGCTGAACCGATACGAGACGGTCACCTTCATCGAGCTTCATCGAATTTAATCCATTACGACGAATCGAGTCGTAGTGAGAAAGCGGCTGTTTGTTCAGTGTTCCCATTTCGGTTACTTGAACAACTTTGAGCTCTTCGGTAAACTCTTTCACCGGAACCATATTGGCGATCTGCTCGCCTTCTTGGAACTGGATCAGATTCACGATGGGACGACCTTTAGCATTGCGACCAGCTTCAGGAATGCTGTATACTTTCAGTGAATAACAGCGTCCGAAGTTAGTGAAGAACAATATATCCGAGTGAGCCGAAGCTACAAACATTGTTTCAACAAAGTCTGTGTCTTTCGAATCCATACCTTTCACACCGCGACCACCGCGACCTTGTGAACGATAAATCGAAGCTGCGGTGCGTTTGATATATCCTTCGTGAGACATAGTGATTACCATATCTTCGTCGGCGATCATATCTTCAATAGATACTTCACCAAGAGCATCAACGATTTCCGTACGACGAGCATCGTTGTAACGACCGCGCATATCTTCCAGTTCATCCATGATGATCTGTTTTTTACGGCCTTCATTAGCAAGAATATCGAGAAGATCAGCGATCAACGCCTGAAGTTCTTTGTACTCATTTTCAAGTTCAAGACGATTCATTTTTGTCAAACGACCAAGACGCATTGCGGTGATCGCTTTCGCCTGTTCTTCTGAAAGCTTGAATCGTTCTGCAAGAGCAATTTGAGCTGCCGTTTCATCATCAGATGCACGTACAATTTTGATTACTTCATCGATATTATCAGCAGCAATCATCAAACCTTCGACGATATGAGCGCGAGCCTGAGCTTTCGTCAAATCGAACTGGGTCCGGCGAGTGATCACATCCATACGGTGTTTAACAAACTCAATAATAATATCTTTAAGGTTGAGTTGGACCGGACGACCATTCACGAGTGCAAGGTTATTGATCCCGAATGTCGACTGAAGTTGAGTAAACTTATAGAGCTGATTGAGAATAATTTCTGCGAACGCATCCTGTTTAATCCCAATAACAACGCGCATTCCTTTGCGGTCTGATTCATCACGAATAAAGGAAATTCCATCAACCTGTTTATTGCGAACCAATGACACTATTTTTTCGATCATCGTGGTTTTATTCACCATGTACGGAATTTCAGTGATGATAATCTGTTCGCGATTACCGACTTCTTCCACTTCCGCGCGAGCACGCATGATCACTTTACCACGACCTGTGCGATACGCTTCGTGAATCCCCGCACGACCGTAAATAAATCCACCCGTAGGGAAATCTGGACCAGGAATAATTTTGATCAGTTCGTCAACTTCTATCTCAGGATTCGCCATATACGCGGCGATCGCCTTAGATACTTCATTGTAGTTATGAGGAGCCATATTGGTCGCCATACCCACCGCAATACCCGTTGATCCATTCAAGAGAAGAACAGGAGCTTTCGCGGGGAGAACTTTAGGTTCGCTCATAGATTCATCATAGTTCGGCTGGAAATCGACGGTATCTTTTTCAAGATCAGACAAAAGATCTTCAGCCATTTTGGTCATGCGACACTCAGTATATCGCATTGCCGCAGGGTTATCACCATCGATAGAACCGAAGTTACCTTGTCCATCCACAAGAGTGTAGCGCATAGAGAAATCCTGCGCCATACGAACGAGTGCATCATACACTGCCGTGTCACCATGGGGATGGTATTTACCGATTACATCACCGACAACACGAGCAGATTTTTTGTGCTGACGATTGTGGGCGAGTGAAAGTTCGTTCATTGCAAAGAGTACGCGGCGGTGAACCGGTTTGAGACCATCGCGCACATCGGGAAGTGCACGGGCCGTAATCATACTCATGGAGTAGTCCAGATAGGACCGTTTCATTTCGTCTTCAATGAGGACGAAATCCTGTTTCGTGAAATCGCTCACTGCAGCTCCTTTATATCGAGTCGTAAATTTTCAATTGTTTTCAATTTTTCCATCACATCCCAGGCGGTAGAATCGATCGAGATAGGAGTAATCGTTACGAGATTCGCCATATAGGCAGGAACATCGTGATTTTCACCATCTTCGATTTCGATCATTTCACCATTAAATGTCAATGAAATCATGCCATCGTCTTCGCTAGATTCCACATAATGATCGCTGTAATAGGCAAGGCTCTGCTGAACAGCCCGAATACCACGACACTCCTGTGCGGGCACTCCGGGAAAATTCACCGAGTAGAAATGATTCATCCGCGGAAGCAGAAGTTCAGCATCTCTCAATCGATTAAAAATCAGCAAAGACTCTTCAGCATATCGGCGCATCTCTTCCAATGTTCGCATTTCAAAACTGGTGGAAAATGCCGCTGACGGTATCCGCCAGAATGCTCCTTCGCGAGCCGCAGCAACGGTTCCCGAGTAAAACACTGCAATTCCCGCATTGTGTCCGCAGTTGATCCCGGAAATCACATAGTCCGGCATCTCTGCAAGAATATGTCCCAGAGCAACTTTTACACAATCCGCTGGAGTTCCATCAACCGCATACGCCTCGACTCCTTCAACAGGAAACGAAACTTTGCGAAAAGTAACCCCTTCGCGATAGGTAAACGCATGACTCTTACCAGACTGTTCAACAACCGGAGCTGCAACTGTCACGTAATAGTCGCGAACGAAAATCTCCGCGAGAGCAATTATTCCCGGCGCGTCTATCCCATCATCATTGGAGATCAGCAGATGTGGTTTCTTAGATATCAAGTGACGTTACCTTATACGCATTTTCTTCGATAAACGCACGACGAGGCGGAACCTCTTCGCCCATTAGCATTGTGAACACGCGATCAGTTTCGATCTCATCTTCAATGCGAACTTGAAGTAGTTTGCGGGTTTCAGCATTCATGGTTGTTTCTGCGAGTTCGTCTGGGTTCATTTCCCCAAGACCTTTAAATCGCTGAACCATGATACTTTTTCCTTTATGTTCTGCAACGTAGGCATCTTTTTCTTCATCAGTAAACAGATATTTCTGCGTTTTACCGTGTTTGATACGATACAGCGGCGGACAGGACATATAGATGTGACCGCGTTCAACCAATTGAGGAAGATGGCGATACAGGAATGTTAACAGGAGCGTTGCTATGTGAGCACCGTCCACGTCAGCATCCGTCATTAATACTATTTTGTGATACCGTAGTTTTGAAATATCAAAATCTTCGCCAAATCCACAGCCAAACGCTTGGATCATGGCCTGGATTTCCTCGTGACTCAGAACCTTATCGATTCGAGCTTTTTCTACATTGAGAATTTTACCCTTGAGCGGAAGAATCGCCTGCGTTTCACGGGAACGTCCCATTTTCGCAGAACCTCCCGCCGAGTCTCCTTCTACAAGGAAAATCTCACAGAGTGTTGGATCTTTTTCCGAACAGTCAGCAAGTTTTCCCGGAAGACCGCCGCCGTCCATAACAGACTTGCGTCGAGCCATCTGACGAGCTTTACGAGCTGCTTCACGGGCGATTGCAGATCCGATACATTTTTCAACAATTTTTTTGGCAACAATCGGATTTTCTTCAAGATAAATCGTGAGGTGTTCACGAACATACTGAGCAACAAGTCCGGCGATCGCCGAGTTACCCAATTTTTGTTTCGTCTGACCTTCGAACTGAGGTTCAGCAAGTTTAACAGAGATAATCGCAGTAAGACCTTCGCGCAGGTCTTCACCTTTGAGTTCGAGCTTGTTGCCCTTCATCATCTGATTATCTTCGATATATTTCATAATCGCACGAGTCTGTCCGGTACGGAAACCAGTGAGGTGAGTTCCACCTTCGTGCGTATTTATGTTATTCGCAAATGAAAACACATTCTCTTTATATGTTTCATTGTACTGCATAGCTACTTCAACATCAACGCCTTCACCTTCGTAGGAGAAGTAGACAGGATGTTCGTGAAGCGGTTGTTTGCCCTGATCAAGATATTCGACAAAAGAAACTAATCCACCAGGGAAACAAAAATCATGACTTTTCCCATCGACGCGTTCATCTCTGATCGTGATCGTAATTCCCTTGTTCAGGAACGCAAGTTCGCGAAGACGACGTGAGAGAATTTCAAAACTGTATTCAAGTGTTTCAAAAATTTCGTGGTCAGGTTTGAACGTAATAGTGGTTCCGGTCTTGGTAGTATCACCGATAGCGCGAACTTCGTACAGTTTTGCACCGCGTACAAACTCCATCTCCCAAATTTTTCCACCGCGGTGAACTTCAGCGCGAAGATGCGAAGAGAGTGCATTTACACACGAAGAACCAACACCGTGTAATCCACCCGATACCTTGTAGTTTGACCCGTCGAATTTACCACCAGCGTGAAGGGTACAAAGTACCAATTCAAGAGCGGACATCTGTTCTTCTTCATGGAAGTCGACAGGGATACCACGTCCGTTGTCTGTTACCGTAATTGAGTCATCACCGTGGATAGTCACGTTTACCGTGTCACAATAGCCCGCAAGAGCTTCGTCGATCGAGTTGTCAACGATCTCGTACACCAAATGATGAAGCCCCGCACCAGAAGTACTTCCGATGTACATCGCAGGCCGTTTCCGTACCGCTTCAAGACCTTTTAGGGTCTTAATATCTTCGGCACTGTAGTTTTCACTCATAGATGTGAGTCCTTTCAGTAGCTCGTGGAAAGTCTGGTTCGATGAATTATCTGCAAGTTTCCCCCCACAGATCCCCCCATCACCGACTCGCCGGTTTTTGTTTCAATAGACAGGCATGTAATATAGTTTACGAACACCCCAAAAAGAGAGCTCCAAATGAGCCTTTCAGTTTCAAAATCAATCTCTTTGCGAACCATTACCACACCGTGTTACCCCAGTTCTATTTTATATTGATAAATTGACACAAAACGGGAGACCAGATGATTGTTGACAAGATTGAAAACCGTGAACGATACTTCATTCTCGGTGAGGGAATTGAACGAGCACTTCGGTACCTTGCAGTAACTGATTTCAGTATAATCAAACCGGGAAAATACCCAATCGAAGGTGACTCAATTTTTGCGTTAGTCGATGAATACAATCTCCGTGATCCTCAATCAGCTGAACTCGAAGCCCATCGAAAATATGCTGATGTTCAATTTATAGCCCAAGGTTCTGAAAAAATTGGCTACGCCCCTCTCGATGGAAATGTGACCGTAGAAGAGTACTCTATCGATCGCGATATTGCGCTTTATAAAGGCGAAGAATCTCTAATTTCGCTTTCTCAAGGAATGTTCATGATCCTTCTTCCGGGAGACCTTCACAAGCCTGGATTAGGAGATCCACAAAATCGAGCTCAAAAAGTTGTCGTAAAAATCGCGATGGAGCTTATTCAAAAGCATTCATAAACGCATAAAATTCCCGCTCACCAATTATTTTGAGCCATTTCTTTTTGGAGAATAAATGAAAAAGTTACTTCCCTTTTTATTCCTTCCGTTTTTGCTTTTCGCAAAGACATCTCTTTGGAAAATTACCAATGGAGACAACACGTTATATCTTGGGGGAACTATCCACATTCTCAGATCAAGCGACTACCCACTTCCTGCAGAATTTGACACAGCGTACAATAAAGCAGATATTGTCGTACTCGAAACAGATCTCTCTGAAATGAATACCCCTGACTTTCAATCAAAACTTATTTCTGCTGTTTCATACCCAAAAGGGAAATCACTTCTAGATGATTTGACCCCTGATACTTATTTGAAACTTTCCAACTTTCTCGAAGAAAAAGGAATCCCTATCTCGGCGTTGAATCAATTTCGCCCCCCTATGGTATCAATTCTCCTCACCCAATGGGAAATTACGAAATATGAAATGGCTGAAGATGGTGTTGACATGCATTACTTCAAAAAAATGCACGAGGACAAAAAATCATTCGCATCGTTTGAGACAATTGACCAACAGATTAATTTCATATCCTCTCTTGGTGAAGATGATTACGATGGATTAATACTAAACACAATCGAAGAGATGACAGAACTACCGTCAACTATCGAAGAGATGATAAGTTCCTGGAAAACTGGCGATACCACAGCTCTCAATGATCTAATTATCAAAGAGATGGTAGAAACATACCCATCAGTTTACAAATCACTTATTGTCGATCGAAACAAAAATTGGGTTCCAGAAATCATCAAAATGCTTTCAACATCGCCAATCGAACTCATTCTCGTAGGTGCGGGACACCTAGTCGGAAGCGATGGCCTATTACAGTCACTCAAATCTGCGGGATACATGGTTCACCAAGTTGAAGTTAAAGGATACAAATAGTGAAAATTGGATCATGGAATGTGAATGGCATCCGAGCTGTTCAGAAAAAAGGATTTATCGACTGGCTACAATCCAGTGATTTTGACATCTTGGCGATTCAAGAAACTAAGGCACATCCTGACCAACTTGATGAGGCACTAATTTCGATCGAAGGATTCCACTCGACATTCATGTCTGCCGAGAAAAAAGGATACAGCGGAACTGCTCTCTACTCTAAAGAAAAACCGCAATCTATTGAATCGCTTGGGAATTCTCTGTTCGATAGTGAGGGACGTGTTCTCATTGCAAAATTTAGTCGTCTTACAATCGTAAACTGCTACTTTCCCAATAGTCAAGATGAAGGGAAGCGGATCGATTACAAAATCGAATTCTGCGATGCAATTCTCGATAAATGTGCAACTCTTGTTAACAATGGAGAAAATGTTGTGCTTTGTGGGGACTTCAATATCGCCCATTATCCAATTGACCTCGCACGCCCAAAACAGAACGAAGGAAATCCTGGATATCTTCCAGAAGAACGGAACGGGATGGACAAACTTATCAAAGCAGGATGGATTGATACATTTCGCATGTTCACCAGCGAAGGCAACCAGTACAGTTGGTGGTCCTACCGATTTAGTGCACGAGAAAAGAATATAGGGTGGAGAATCGATTACCACTGCGTGAACAAAGCTTTTGCTGAACAGGTTATTGATGCGAAAATCCACCCAGAAATCGAAGGCTCAGATCACTGCCCTGTGAGCATTACACTGAAATAGGCTGATATGAAAAAGGCTCCATTCACGGAGCCTTTTTTATAATATTCTTGCTAAAATTCTATTCTGCACCAATATGATAGCGCTTGAAAATTGAACCGGCAACTCGAGTGTTAATATTATCAACCCAATCAGTGATCGCTTCAGAAGTATCCAGTGTTAAGATATGTGCAATTTCTTCGCGAAGTTCAACTGAACTTGCGCACGATATCAACTCTTTTATTACGGGAATATTACTCGGGATTACACTAAATCGCGTCAACCCTAAACCTATCAGCAACAGCGTATACACGGGATTCCCCGCCATCTCCCCACAAATTGAAATAGGAATACCCTTGTCCTTACAACTTTCGATAGCCCCCTTAATAATCTTGAGAAACGCCGGTTCAAGAGGATTATACAAATAACTAACTTTTGCATTGTTACGATCTGCAGCGCTCAAATACTGGAGAAGGTCATTGGTTCCAATTGAAGCAAATTCAATTTCTTTAAGAAATGACCCCATTTCCAATATTGCCAAAGGAACTTCAAACAGAATACCAAGTGGTGGACAAGGGATTCCGAGGTCTGCGGCAACTTTAATAGTAAAGGCACGTAGTTGCTTCCATTCTGAAATCGCGGTAACCATGGGAAACATTATCTTGTAGTTCTTACCAGCACCTGCGCGAAGTATTGCACGCAACTGTGTGGTAAACAAATCTTCGCGTTCAAGAAGGATTCGAACAGCCCGCCACCCCATAAAAGGGTTCTCTTCCTTAGGCATTCGCAAAAATTTCGCCGCTTTGTCACCACCAATATCCATCATTCGAATTATTGACTCTTTGCCTTTCATACTGTTCAAAATGTGAGTATAATAAGCAAATTGTTCATCTTCCGTGGGGAATGTTTCCCGTTCACTGAGTAAATACTCAGTTCTCACAAGGCCGATACCATCAGCCCCATACTGACCTGCAAATTCCACATCAGATTCAAACGAGATATTTGCCATCACCGATACAGGAACGCCATCACGAGAATATACGGGAACATGCCAACGTCGTTTTGCTTGCTCCTTCACTAAAAGCAAATCATCAACATATTCATAATAGCGTTTGATTGCCGTTTCTTCAGGATGAACCGTTATCAAACCGGTATAAGCATCAACCATAAGTGGTACATCTGGAGCGACAATATCTGTCAAATTTTCAATCCCAGAAACAACAGGAATTGCATACGAACGAGCGAGAATTGCTGCGTGCGAGGTTTTACCAGCAGCAATACTTACGACACCCTTTACATGACTAAGATCATAATTTATCAAATCTGATGGTGTTAAGCTGCGATTAACAACAAGAATTACATCTTCAGTAAAATGAACCTTTTCACCCCCTTCACCATGAAGGCAGGCGATTAATTTTTCGCAAATTTCCACCATGTCGCTTCCACGTTCGCGGAAGTAACTTGTATCTGCGGCATTAAATCGTTCAATAAACTCTTTTGAAACTGATCTAATCGCACTTTCAAGAGAATATTTTTTACTTGTCACATAGCGTACCACTTGCCCGGTGAAAGCAGGATCATCGATCATGTGCTCATAAATTTGAATAAGCACATTGTCACCAGGACCAACACCATCTTCTGGAAAAAGCGACTCACGATACTCTCGATAGTACGTCTTTACATCATCTCGAATCCGGTCAAATTTTTCAATTTCATCAAGGATTAAATCTTGAGTTATTGTTTGAATTTTAAAATCTTTGAGAGCTCGACCAATAAAGTGAGCTTTCCCATACCCAAGACCTTCAACAATAGAAATACCGGTGTAAGTTGTCATATTCAGTCATTCCATGTTTGAGTAAAGAAATTTTGGACTACTTGGTCAAGTGAACCGATCCCAGAACGTGCAAGATTGTGAATAGCCCATTCAGCCCAGAGATGTGGGTTTTCATAGGTTGAATCAACCTTTTCTTGTAATGCACAATAGGCATCAAATGAACCAATAGTAAAAAATTCGTCATTATATCGCAGGGTCGAGAGAAGCGGATATACAGCCTCACCTCGAGGGAATTCGGGAACATGAAGCTCAATGAACTGAAATACTTTTAAAAGTGATCCTGATTGGGCAACAATCATATTTGGATCATAAGTTGCTCGATCAAAATAAGTTTCCTCAAAAACAAAACAATTATTTGAACCAAGCATTTCTGAAACTTCATGATCGGCTTCACTTCCACCAAATAGTGGGAGAGCACCATTAACAACGTATTTAAGCACATCCATCCCAAACGGAACAGTCCCTGGAGATGCAATGTGTTCTACCAAATCTATTGCAGGAAGAAAACGTTCTTCAAGAGTAATCCCACAATTTGGCACAAAGTGAATCTGGAGAAGGTCTTTCGTTTCAACATCAGAATTTATCAGATCAGAGACAATATTAATCAAATGAATCTGCTGTTTACCAAGGAAGTTAGTCGGGGCAGCACGCCCGCCGACAAAGTATGTCCGAGGTGGCAGCTTTTTTCCTTGTTTCAAAAGCAGATATCTATGAACAACATAAAAAAGTTGCATAATCTGACGCAAAGCAGGGTGAATACGTCTGCATTGCATAATGAGCATACTATCACTGTTGTATTCAATGCCAAAACGATTCTTTATATAACCAGAGAGCGATTTTTTTGCAGCTAACTTTAGTTCCAAAAATTTCGTTTGCACCGCTTTTGTCTTAGAATGATTTACCAATTTGATCAAATCGTGATTATGTGCAATCCAACCGTCTCCAATACAAGAGGTAACAAGTTCCGACAGTTCGGGGTTCGTCACCGCGAGACTTCGTCGAATTGAAATTCCGTAAGACCCTGTCATAAAACGTTTTTTTCGCACCGATGCAATGCGGCTAAACACTGATTCTCGCATTCTCATGGTTTGAAAATCAGACATTCCAGTCACACTAAAAGATACCAGAACTGCAGCATGAGCAAGTCGAACTTTTTTAACAGTACCCTCTTCAATAATTGAAATTTCTCGGGCATCATCATCAGAAATACCAAATTCGGTTCGCCACTTATGAAGAAAATAGTGGTTCATATCAAAAATCAATTTTGTGTGTAAAGGAAGAATTTCTTCCAACAAGTAGAGCGGCCACCGCTCAAACTCATCATAATTGAGTGCTGAAGTTGAGAATATAAAGATTTTTTGCAACAACTCCATAGCATCGGAAAGCTCAAGCTTTTCATCGTACACTAAAATTCGAAGCATCTCAACAACGGCGATAGCACATTTGCTATCAGTAATATGAATGACAACTTTTTCAGGCAAAGTGAGCACAGAGCCGTTTTCAGCTTTATGTCGTCTTATAATATCGTACAGAGATGCAGCAACCATAAAATACTGCTGTTTGATTCGCAGATCAGAAGTCTGTTTGACATCCCCATCGGGGAATAAGAATCGGGTAACATCGGTACTGCTATACTTGTCGCTACACGCTCGTGTATAGTCACCGTGGTGTGCATAGTCAGAAGTAAAATTACCCGTGGAAACGGCTTCCCAAAAGCGTACAGTATTTACAACCCCATTTTTATATCCCACGACAGGATAATCCCACGGTGTTGCAACAACCTGTTCTGCTGGATTCCACAAAGCGACGCCTTTTTCATCATATTGAACAGTTCCACCAAAAGAGACTGGATATGAATATTCAGGGCGGTTAATACTCCACGGATGTACTTCATTTTCCCAATTATAGGGAATTTCAACCTGCATTCCATCGACAATATTCTGTTTAAACATCGCGAAGTCATACCAAACACCATACCCCATTGCGGGGATTCCTTGACTCGCCATCGTTTCCTGGAAACATTGTGACAATCCCCCAATGGGACAGTTCCCCAATTCAAACTCTGGTTCACATTCAAGAATATCGCCATAATCGGCATTTAAAAAGCTAGTTATATCCTTAACATCTTCTTCCATACCGACTTCAATAATGTGTCGATGAAGGCTTCGTCCATAACTATGGTCGAGAGAAAGCGTATAAACACGTCGAACAGAGTGTTGTCGATAGGTTCGTTGAGTTTCGATCCAGTCGTCGATAATGTGCGTTCGAACAGCGTAGCTCAACGCCATGAACTTATCATAGATGGTTGCAGTCATTTCATCTTTTGACTGAAAATATCTGAGATACCACTGATAAAACTGTTCAAAATTTTTCATAAGGCACACTAACCTATAGGATACTGTAAATCAATCTATTTCACATGGACGCGATTTGACACATCAAAGGATACAATAGACCACCAATAGTGTCAACACATTAATTTACATGAAGTTTACCTAAACCGGTATCGGGGAATGAGAACTTTCTCATTATTTTCTACTAAAGTAGCTTCTTCAAAAGTTGCTTGGAACACATTACCCATCAATGTGCTATCTGGAAGATATGGATTTGGTTCTACCGAAAGTGCTCCATTTTGATCCAAAAGTAGCATGCGATCACAAAATGAAGAGGCAAGGTAGAGATCGTGAATCGTGGCAAGAATGGCAACATCTCTCTCTTTGGCTATCGTTAAAAGCAACCGGATAACCGTATCAATGTGTTGAATGTCGAGATGGGAAACCGGTTCATCGAGTAGAAGAATCTTTGGTGAAGACATTAATGCGCGACTAATTTGAACAAGCTGTTGTTCACCACCACTAATTTTATCAACTGAATGATTTTCTAAGTGGCGAATCCCAAAATCTTCGAGCAGGGATCGAGCGCGCATTTTTTCTTCAGAAGTGTACCAAAATCGTTGGGTTGCAAATTGAGAAACTGCACCTAAGAGGATAAAATCAATCACAGACATTGATGTCCGAGGGGTGTTCTGTTCAACATATCCAATCGTGGAAGCCAAATCACGGGTTCGCAATAATTCAACGGATTTACCTTCAACCAGTATCTGCCCAATGTTTGGTTTCAAACGATTGAGCAACAGTTTGAGAAGGGTACTTTTTCCAGCGCCATTCGGTCCTAAAAGCGCGACAATTTCACCGGCATTGAGTGTGAAAGAGACATTGTTTAATACATGCCGGGAAGAATCATACCCAAATGAGCAACTCGTACAAGTTAAAAGTTGTTTCACAATAACCGACTCTTTTTTTGAATGAGAGCAAAAAAGAGAATCCCCCCAACAATACCCATGATCACTCCAACGGGAATTTCACGAGGCAAAATCAGTGTTCGCCCAATGCTGTCCGCGAACAGAACCACCGTCCCCCCAAAAATCCACGAAAGTGGCACAAGAAAACGATTATCTCTCGATACTAAAATTCTCAAAATATGAGGTACCAGAAGTCCCACAAATCCAACGACACCACACACGGAAACTGCGCCCGCTGTCAGAATTGTAGCACCAACCAAAAAAACAATCTGCCACCGTTTTGGAGAAATACCAATAGAACGGGAATCCTGTTCACCAAGTGACAAAGCATTTAAAATCAAAGAAAAAAGAAGAAAGAACACCATCAGCACAAGCGATACTATTAATAAAACCGATCCTCCGGTTAGCGTAACGCCAGAAAGTGACCCAAATCCCCATTGAACAATATTCCCCATAGTCTCAAGATCTGTCGCAGTCAAAATGAGTGTCACGACGGAACTGCAAACATAGCTGATCATTACACCAGAAAGGAGAATCGTTTTCATACCGAAACGGCTTTCACGGCCCAGCGAGAGTAGAAAAAGTAAAATCGGAAGTGCTCCAACAAATGCAGCTGTAGGAATCACCCATGATCCAAATCGCGTGGGAAGTTTAAGCAAAAATGAAAGCGCCATTCCCAATGAAGCAGCACCGGACAGCCCAAGTGTATAGGGTTCAACAAGGGGATTTGAAAAAACGGCCTGCATTATTGTTCCCGCAAGTGCCAGCGATGCACCAACGGCAAAAGCAGCAACTATGCGCGGAAAACGGATCTGCCAAAAAAGAGATGAAATCATTTCGGAACTATCGCCTGAGACTATTCCTTTGAAATCAGAAAAGGTAAAATTCACTGCACCAATGTGAAGACTAAACAACAAAGTAATTGTGAAAAGGGAGAATGAAAAAACAGCCCAAAACAAAATTTTATTTCGCACCAACAAACCCAATCTGTCGTCGAATATTTCGAACCGTTTCGATAAATGAGATCGGTGTTGGACTTCCGATTGCATACGAATCAACAACGTAAAGAGCGTTTCGCTTTACCGCTGCAAGTGAAGGATACTCTTTCCATCGACGCAGTTCATCTTTGGTTGAAATACCCATATCAGAGATAAAAATCTGATCGGGATTTTTCAAGATCACCGATTCTCGTGAAACTTCTCCCGATTTAGTCAGATCAAATAGATTCACGCCGCCAATCAATGAAATAAGTTCGTCTCCAAGAGTTCCTTTAATCACGGTATAGAGTGGAGTTCCACCAAGTTGGACAAATGTTTTTTCCCTTTGTATACCCACAAGATCGCGCTGAAGTTTAGACCGTTCCTTTTTCGCCACTGCAACAATCGAATCTCCCCGAGTGACGACACCCAATTCCCTACTAATTACAAGAAAATTGCTGCAGAGGTGATCGAATGATTTCGGATCATCAATTTCAATTACGCGAATACCGAGTTTTTTGAGTTGCGATTGTATTGCCAATGGAGTCAAGCCAGAAGCAAATACAATGGTTGGGCGCATCGCAACAATTGATTCTACAGAAAGTGTCAAAAGTGAACCTACAACAACTGTCTTTCCCTTGGTACCAGCCGATGAGTCGCAATAGGATGTTTTACCTACAATTTCGGAACTTTTTCCCGCAAGAATGATCTGATTTGTCACCGCAGGACCAAGTGTGACGATTCTCTGTGGGCCAGCAATCGCAAATACCACACTGAGAATAAAGATAAAAAATACGCGATTAGCCAAGTTCTGCCGACCGTTTCGCTGCCGATGTAACGGCATTCATAAGTGCCGCGCGAAGTCCGCCCTCTTCAAGAGCTTTCACAGCTGTGGCTGTTGTTCCACCTGGAGACATTACCTGCGAACGAAGAACAGCGGGGGCCAGTTTTGTTTCCTGTACCATTTTTGCGGCACCGATTACGGTTTGAACAGCACACTCCATAGCCTGTGCATACGGAAGGCCAGCAACAACGCCACCTTCAGCAAGCGCTTCGATAACGGTATAAATATACGCGGGGCCACTTCCCGAAACGCCAACCACTGCATCCATCTGATATTCAGGAACGCGAATGAACTTCCCTATAGAAGCCAAGAGTGACTGAACTTTTGTTTCGTCTTCTGAAGTGCAACTCGATGAAAGAGTATATGCAGACATAGCTTCACCGATAAGAGCGGGTGTATTTGGCATAACACGGCAAATTTTTGCGCCCTTCGGAAGCATTCCTTCCAATTTAGTCAACGAAATTCCCGCTGCGATCGAAACCCAGAGGGTGTTTTCAGTTGAACGTGTGAACACAGAAAGTGCTTCACCCATGATCTGTGGCTTTACCGCAATAAGCACTAAATCAGGGGAGGAATTTTCAAACCACGAGACCGGTTCTTGAAACTTCACACCAGGATAGTTATCAACCAATGGGCGATAGGTATCAAAGCCAACAATATCCCAACTACTATTCTTTGATTGAACGCCAGTGATAATGGCTCCACCCATATTTCCACAACCAAGCACAGCTAATTTCATACGTTTACCTCACGGTTATCGGTTTACGGTAAATATACGTTCAAAAATGGTTCAGAATTTTCGCGGAATGGTTGAACTTTTCCTCGGATCATTTTCCACAACTTTTCTGCGTGGACATTTTTTCGATCTATTTGCTATACATTTCCCCTGATTAATTGATATTTATTGGCTTTTTTACTGATCTTTCAACGTGGACATTTTTAGCCGTATTTTTTCTTCCAAATTTTGTTTTAATTCGTTATATTGAGAACAGGATACTTCGTTTTAGGAGATTTGAATGAGTACGCCACCAGACATTTACGAATACCTCGATTATCGAGAATACCTCAACGCCTACTACCTTTTTAGAAAAGAAGAGAGCGATCACTTCTCTTTAAGAAGTTTTGGACGTATGGTGGATCTCGATGCGAGTTATCTTGCAAAAATTCTCGGAGGAACGCGTCATGTCGCTCCTCGATCAGTGGAAACGATGTCGTCATACTTAAAACTAGATGATCAGCAAAATACCTACTTTGAACACCTTATACAGTTCAACAAAGCTCGAACCGAATCACAGCAACGCGAATTTTTCCAGAAACTCCTTCTCATTCGCAAGAAATTCAGCAAAAATCTCGAAGAGTTTCAGTTCTCGTTTTACCAGAAATGGTATCACGTAGCACTGCGCAATATTCTCGAATTCTACCCTTTTCACACCGGCGATTCTATCCAGGAACTGGCGCAACAGTTCACCCCGCCGATCACGGTGAAACAAGCACAAGAGAGTATTGACCTCCTCGTGAAACTCGATCTGATTCGTATCAACGAAAATAACCGCTATGTTTTGACCGATACCGCAATTTCTACCGGTGAAAGCTGGTCTTCATTGGCGGTAAACGATTTCCAACGCGAAACGATCCGCCTTTGTGGTGATGCGATTGCCACTCATCCTCGCGAAGAACGAGATATTTCAACCGTGACCATGAACATTACCGAAACCGAATTTCAAATGGTTCGATCTATGATCAAAGAGTTTCGATCTTCCGTTATTAGCTTGGCCAATAGTGTCGAAACTCCGAACCGCGTCTACCAGCTCAATATGCAGATGATTCCTCTGTCAAAAAAATCAACAATTGGTGGATCATTATGAAAACAGTACAAACAACTATTGCGTTGTTCATTATGGCACTTCTTACGGTATCTTGCGGAGGATCTTCTTCAGTAGCGGGGGCAACTTCAGAAACAACGAACGGTGTTGTTGTTACCGCAGTGAGTGCTACCGGAACTGGCGTAGCAAAAGCATCTGTATACATCGCAAAATCAGATGAACTGAGAGCAATCAAAGACAATGATCGCGCTCCCACGATGCTGACCGACGTTTCAGGATTATTTAGCATCGACAGTCTCGACACGGTGAACTACACGGTTGAAGTAATCGATTCTATGGGAAATAGAGCGATGTCGAACATCGTTTACAACCCTACGAGCAAAAAACATGAATTAAGCGGGAGTAATGTACTCACACTTTCTCCTACGGGTAGACTTTTTGGGAAAGTAGAAAAACTTTCTTCGCAAAAGGTATATGTACAAATCTTTGGACTTCATAGAATTATCGTTACTGACAGCACGGGTAAATTCAGTTTCCCGGATCTTCCTGCCGGTGATCTTAGAATTAAGGTGACTGCCGAAGATGTCGTTGTTGCAGATGATCATTTTGAAGTAAAACCGAACAGACTGACCGATGTGGGAACCTATACCATTGGTGCCACCGATTCAGTCATCGTTCGTTACATTTTGGATGCCAATGGATTAGACACAGTTACCATCGAAGAAGTGTATTCAAAAACGAAAGAAGGATATCATCTAAACTTCGATAAACGGGGACTCACGACAATTCCTGCAGAAATCGGGAAACTTCGTTTGGTAGAGTTGTCTCTTGCCCAGAACAAGATCACCTCGATTCCCGATGAGTTGTTCAATCTCACCCAGTTAACGTACCTTGATTTGAGTGGCAACAAACTGACAGAACTCCCCTCTTCGATTTCTCGACTGGAACAGTGTGAAATTCTCGACATCGAAGATAATGAACTTACAACTCTGCCCTCTTCCATAACAACAATGGTGAGTATTGAAGAGATCAATTTGAATAACAATCGGTTGACGCAACTTCCCGACTACATAAAAGAGTGGATCAATGCTCACTGCCCTGACAATTCATGGCAGTGGAAACAGAAAAAAGAGCCCCGCCAATGACTAACCAACCTCTATTTTCGTGGATTGTGTACCTGATCCGTTGCAATGACGGATCACTCTACACAGGAATAACCAATAACTTAGAACGCCGGTTTGCCATGCACAGCGCTGGAACCGGCGCGAAATTCCTTCGCGGAAAAGGGCCGCTGACAATTGAATTTGCCACCAAGTGTATAGACAAATCCCATGCATTGCGCATTGAACACCGAATCAAACAATTGCCGAAATCGGAAAAAGAGAAAATCATTTCGGGAAAACGGGGAATCCCGACAATTTAGACGCACGTTCTCTCGGAATTGTGCAATAGCAGTAAAAACACACCTGAAAACTCTCTCCTAAG
This sequence comes from Fibrobacter succinogenes, assembly GCA_020726425.1. GTDB lineage: Bacteria > Fibrobacterota > Chitinivibrionia > Chitinivibrionales > Chitinivibrionaceae > JAIFMU01. The sequence continues at coordinate 18,268 of DYSA01000015.1, forward strand.
ACACGTTCTCATTACAAACAACACCTTCGCATCTCGGAAATGGGATT
>DYSA01000288.1:0-2027 GCA_020726425.1 Fibrobacter succinogenes
GTTGCTCCGATTGACGAAAGAATCGCCATACCGAGATCATCTTTTGAACCTTTGTAGGTAACTTTCAAAAGGAACTGGTTCTGAGCAGGTGCAGTTGAACTGATGACCTGTGCGCCACACTGTTTAACCGCACTCATAAAAGGAATCTGCTGAGCACGTATTGATGTGATATTGTCAAGTACTACCGTGAATTGCTTTCCATTTGCAGAACGATCGCTCCATGTGGTGAGCGTTTGGTCTGCAAGAGTTCTCGCTCCGAGAATTGCATTTTTCTTAATCGCCTGGGCAACAGCTTCTTCCGCACTTGCGTTAATTGCTGATGCGGTATTAGAATATGATGCAACAATATCACCGGAATTGACATCAACAATTTCCACACCAAGTTTAACCGTTGCACGCATAGAACCATTGCTGTTTGCAATATCAATCACCTGTGCTTCGCCGCGAGCCACAAAATTTGCACCCTCTTTTTCCGCATCAGCACGAACCGCTTCGCGATCCCCAAGATTGAGATTCAGTCCTACCGCCGATGGAGCAAGTGCGATTCTACGTGCTTTATCTGCCGCCATCAGATCAAAACTTTTCTCTTTGAACTCCTGCTGAAATGCGTCGATAATAGTTGCATCTGACATCTTTTTCCAGAGAGTTTCATCATACGAACTGGATACCGATTCCTGATCGCGATTCACCGCGACACTGGCGTTAACCGTATTTGAACTGGCATACTGATCAGAAGAGCTTGAAGATGCAGAACCATCATATCCTTGCTCCTGATGTGTTGTCCCACTGAAAGAAGACGTGCTCTTATCAGTTCCGCTATAACTTTTTTGATTTGCATTTGTGCCAGAACCAGTACGGTTAACGCTATAAGCCCCATCGATAGTTTCCCGACTCCCCGAACCATCTGCATCGTAGGAGTAATCCTCTGAACCTTTGTAATCACCTGACTGCTGTGCTGTTCCTTTGTAGCTGCTTGAGTTTTTACTTGTTCTGTCAGAGCTGTTTGCACTGTTCAAATCAGTTTCTTCAGAAGCAGCATAAGTTTCGTTCATTGTTGCGGTTGCGGTTGCACTGGCACTATTGGATCCCTTTTCATCGTAGGTACGCTTTTCATCGATGACATCTTTTGATTTTGCTGAACTATACGATTGAATGCCCTTTTTCTCATAGGTTGTCAAGACAAAGGTAATTGAAGGGTTTCCAGCCGCACTTTTGGCTTCAGATACTACTGCCTTAAATTGTTCCGCAATTCGCGTCTGATTTACAGAGACTTCGGCAGATACGATGTACATTGTTTTGTCACTACTAAGTACATCTTTTACAATGAGTCTGTCAGTTACGTACATTTCTGATGCAAGAATAATCTGGTCAGCAATAGGAGCAAACTTTGAATTTGGCGACTGGCTCTGGAGCCACTGCTTGACAGCTTGTTCAACGGCGTCTTTTTCTGCACGAGCAAGAGCTTTGGTACGAGCTGCCATCTGAGCATCTTTCCCTTTGCCTTCGACATTGGCTTTACCCTCGACGGTGATTCCGCCGGCGAACGTTGTCATTACACAAATACAGATCGCCATCAGCGTTTTCATGGTGCGTTTCATCATAATCCAAACTCTCCAACACTCTTTTTAGTCAGTTGAAACAACAAATCTTTATACACGTCAAAATCTTTATACTGCTGGACATTGGTAACAGATCTTTTAACGAGTGAAATGTCACTCTCCTTTACGTACGTTTTAGATGGGATTTCGCACTGAAGCCACCCTTTAAAGCCCGTAATGATATTTACAGAGTTCTGCTCGGCGATTTTATTACCCATGCCTGTGAGTGTCAGTTTTACTGGATGTGTCGGTTTTGGCATTGCAAAGCTAAAGGATTTGCCATCGCGTACAAGGAGTGCTTCAGCCTGTTCTACCGATCCGGTGATCCAACTACCTGTGCGAGCCGGCAGCACCACCTTACCTTTTTCTGTTGCGAGAAAGTCTGTGAAATACTGCGCGATATCTTCCCCTGCCTGATACTGTTCAGCA
>DYSA01000288.1:2127-3792 GCA_020726425.1 Fibrobacter succinogenes
GAGGTGATGTCATCGCGAGTGACAAGAAAACCAAGTGAATATGGATCATCGATATCCCATTTATTCATCTCTGAGTTTGTTTCAAACTGAAGGTTGAATTGTAATGTTCCTGCAGTTTGCAACTCCATAAGCTGCTCTGCAACATATTGATTTACCTCCGGAGCGATAGGCGCATAGACGGGGAATTTTTCAATGGAACTACTGGTGAATATTCCCGAGTATACAACGTCGGTCTTCTGAGATAAGAGGATCGAGGGAATCAATAGAATACAACTAAGTAGCAGACGTACTACCAATTTCATAGAATCTCACAGTGTGAAAGTTAGAAAAACATTAGAATTAAACAATGAGAGCATGATGATGTCAAGTAAATTTTTTGAATTCAAAATTTTTAGAGTGAATGATTTATACATTTTTTCTACTGGCGCACTACCGCGAAGTTATTTATTGTTGGTTTCGTCAAGTGAATTGGAACGTTGACTGCACCTGTGCTTACAAACATCGCTCGTGAACGCGGAATAAGAACTATCGCCGCAGTCACCATGCCATTCAAGTTCGGAGGTAACGATGTTAAGAAAGTCGCAGCCCAAGGACTCGAAGAGCTTGAGAAAAAGTGTCAATGCCATGATAGTTATCGAAAACGCGACACTTCTGAAAAAAGAATTCTTCGCGCTCGAAGCTGGAAATGTTAGCCGTTTCTGATGGTAAGGTCGTTGAGGATGTGATTAGAGGGCTGAAGGTAATTCGGAAGGAATGCGTTAATCGCGGAAGTGAGTAGGAGCATCAGCGGACTAAACGCCTACGGTTTCGGGGTATGCGGTTGAGGCAGTCGAAAGATCGCCTTTTACATTTGAAGCAGCCGATCTGCTTGAACTCACAAGTTTCAACATTACCGCCATGTATATTACCGTAACACCGATTACTATAACGAGGCGAGTATGCGTTTCTACAACAGAGAACTGGAACTGAAGAAACTTCGTCAGATCGAAAAGCAATCTTCAAACGGTGCAAAAATGACTGTGCTTGTCGGGCGAAGACGAATCGGTAAGACGAAGCTTATTAAGGAAGCCTTTGAGAAAAAGGTGTACCTCTTCGTATCCCGCAAAAGTGAACCGCTTCTCTGCGAAGAGTTTATCTCTATTGTTGAGACAGAACTCGGCATTACTGTTCATGGTGAATTTCACTCTTTTGCGAAGCTCTTTGCGTATCTGATGGAGCTTTCTGTAAGCCGAGGGTTCACGCTTGTCATTGATGAGTTTCAGGAGTTTCTTCAGATAAACAGCAGTATCTACTCGGATATTCAGAACGTCTGGGACAGCTACAAGGATCGGTCAAAGCTGAATCTTGTACTGAGCGGTTCAATCTACTCTCTGATGAGACGCATCTTTGAAGACCGTAAGGAACCACTGTTCGGGCGGGCTGATACAAAGATTCACCTGAAACCATTTACAATAATCACCCTGAAAGAGATTCTTACCGAAGTGTATCCGGCGTTCACACCCGACGATCTGCTTTCCCTTTATATGTTCAGCGGTGGTGTGGCGAAGTATGTGGAACTCTTTGTCAATGCGGGTGCGTTCAGTCGTGACCAGCAGATCGATCTCATGTTCGATGAGTTTTCACTGTTCCTTGAAGAAGGCAAAAACCTTCTTATTGAAGAGTTCG
>DYSA01000289.1 GCA_020726425.1 Fibrobacter succinogenes
AACCGAAGGATCAACGGCTCCATTCACTGCGCTGGCAAGAAGAACTGTGGCGATTGCCAATTTGCTTAGGTGATTCATTCACACCCTCCCATTAAAAAATCATGTTTTTTCATTGCTCGTGATAGATCGAGGAAGTGTACAGAGCCGGTTTAGAATAGTTTTGAGACTTTTATAAACGACATTCTTGATAATACCGGAATCTACTCCGATTGTCAGCCGTTTTCATGAAAAAAAAAGTACTGCAGAAGGGGGAGTACTTGTTGTTTCTTCTATTCTAATCGTCGAGTTGTGCGAAAGGGTGTTCTTGCTCCTCTTATATCGCGAGGTATCGTGTTGGTTGTTTCTTGCTGTATGATGAAAAAAGTGAAATAATAAATGGGATGAATATCGGGAGGGTGGCACTCATATCAAAGAATTAACGAGGAAATGCAAAAGGCACGGAATTTCTTCCGTGCCTTTCTAAAAAGTTCGCAACAACTTTTTTACTGTTTGATTCCAATTTTCACCGGAATTGCATCCTGTTGTTCGGTCTCCCCATTTTTCGAAGTAACATTCAAAATTGCCTGGTAGATTCCCGAACCGAGTGATCGCCCTGCCTGATTTTTGCCATCAAATTTGTAGAGCAAAATTCCTTTGGTCAATTCAAACGATTCGTTGGCAACAATGGTATTTCCCAATGCATCGAACAGTGAGATTGATCCGGAAAGATTTTCGCCAACCCGATTGCCGAAGGGACGAACGATAATCGCCTGAACAACCAATCCACCCATGTTGTATACCTGATCCAGAAGTTCGTTGCTCGTTTCTGAACGAACCGTGAACGGATTTGGATAGACAAGAACTTCGTACTCCGCCGGAAGAACTACCGTTGTGAACGGCACATACGGAGTTTCCGTGCTATTCTGAGCATTTCCAATCACGTCGGTGATCTTTCCAAAACCGGAGATCTTGATCGAATCGCCATACGCAGGAACGACGGAACCATTTCGTTTCACATGAACAGGAATCGTTATTGTCGATCCAGCTCCTGTGGAATTTCCGGTGACGGTCATTTGAAACTCGCCATCTTCAGTTTTGATCGTGAACACGGAATCATTGAGCGAAGCGCCAAAGTTCAGTTGCTGAATTTCTTCGGAGAACGAGACTTTCAGCGTGTCGTCGAATTCGTCAAGATCTTCGCTGAGCTTAATTCCGCGATACTCCGCTGCTCCCACCAGAACCGCTGCCATTGAATCATTTCCGTCAAATGTTGTTTCAACATTGTGGATCGAAGGAAGGTCATCCGGTTGCGTTACCGTGATTGATCCGAAACGGCTACGATCAATACTGGTCATGCCATTCAAGAATGATTTGCTTTTCAGGTCAATGATAATCTGGCTGTTCGTGTCCGCAACCATCTCTGCGGATGTAACTGAAAACTCTGCCAGATCAGCAATCGATGAAACCGGCCAATTGAATTTTACGGAAAAGTCTTTGATACGGTTTTGAGTAACTGACTTTTCCAAGGTGATTTTCAGCTGATCCATTTCACCATTGGCATCGGTGTCAAAGAATCCACTTTTATCAGCAATAATTGCAATGGGACGGAGAATCTCTTCGATAATAACTTCGATGTTGTTCGGGTGAACATCATTTTTCAACGTGTCACGAACCGAAGCATCGCTCTTGATCATTACTTTTTGCTTAATTTGAACATTGACACTTTCGTCAAAGGTGAACAACCAACTTGTCGCAGAAACCTGTGTAACACTGTTTGTCCACTTCGCAGATTTTTCAATGTTCAGTAGTTCTGCACTTCCCCGAAGACCTTCAACAGGTTCGGAGAATGTCACCAAGAGCGTGTCTTCGCCGGATTCATTTTCATAGAGCTTCGCCGACTTAAGAACCGGGCCAGCTTTGTCTATAAGATTCCCTGTTATCTCTCCACTGGGGAAAGTGAGCGCTACGAGACCTTCGCCCGCCGTTGAAGATTCTGAAAATCCTGAGAAAACGATTGTTCCAGAATCCTTTTTGCTGATCTGCGATGGATCGAGAAGGGAAGATTTAGAAGGCCAACTGTATTTCCCTTTTTCAAGATCATACGCATCATCTGCATCGGGATCAGTTCCCGCAAGAATTTTGATCTCTACCGAATCGACGTTACCATCACCATTGGCGTCAAACATCTCCGCAGAAGAAACGGATGGATTTATTGATCCCACGATTATGAGCGGAACGCGCTTATTACTGTCAAGTGGTGCATTAGAGACCGCATCAGTAACACCTTTGTTCACGGTGAAATTGATCCAGTCATTTTTGTTCAGCGAGTTTGCCGTGATTTCACCGCGATACGTTGTTGCAGATCCGGCAAATGCCTGAACCGAAATGGTACTCTGAGATCCGTGCTCGCCATTGAGATACCGATTGATATAGTCACCGCTGTTCATCGAACCAAGTGGTTCCGATACTTCCAGTTCCAGTGTATCTGGTGCTCCGTTCGTTGAAGCGCGGAAGCAGGTCGCTTTTTTGATAGCTGGACCTACGCTGTCCTGAATAACGGTAAATCCAACGATTTCTGATTTCCCATTTTTTTCAAAGAGAATATCGCCGGTTCCGGAACCATATCCTTGAAGGTCGAGATTATTCACTTTCAAGGTCACGGTTTTGCCTACCGTGGCGGTGTCAACGGATGAACTGCTGTCAGCTTTTCCATTCCAGTTCCAACGAACTTTTTTGATGTTCTTGGCAGTTATTGGATCGGTTCCGTTGGCTATGGTGAAAACAACCGTGAGGCGATCCCCATTTCCCTCTGCTGTGCCAGCCTGTTCAAAGGTGAGAGTCGCGCGATCAACCGTTGGTGTGTTGTTCGGATCAATTGTCGTGAACGGAACCCACTGATTGTTCAATTGAGCTTTGTTCGGTGTCGAAGCGTTGTCTTTCAGATCGCCGTTGGGAATAATTCTCACGTGGTCAAATCCCGAAAGATCATTGGCGGTGAAAATAAACTGCCACTTATTTGAACCAATTGATTTCGAAACCGGAATCGAAATTACTGTTCCTGAACCGGCGGTTCCTTTGCGGAATTCGAGATACTGCTTGTTGTCGGTAAGTGCACCGATCGATTCCGAAACAGTCAATTCAAGAATGTAGGTCTTGGTTGAAGCTGTATCAACAGGAAGGGTATAGGTTGCAGGAGTGGTGGGATCATTAACAATCGCCGGTCCGACTAAATCAAGAAGTTCACCTTCGACATCGGGGAATCCTTTGAACGAAAAGAGTACGCGGCCTTTACCTTCGCCGGTAGTGCTGTTTGGTACGAAGGTGCAACTATCTGTTCCCATGCGTGAATAATTACCCATGGTGATCAAAGTGTTGACCGAAGGCCACGACTCTTGTTTGCTCGTTGCGGAATCGAGAGTAAGCGCATTCGTCGCGGAACCGAGGGTCAGTTTTACCGCTCCTGAGTCTGCTTTTCCATCGCCATTTTTATCGAAAACAGCCGCGAAAGTTACAACCGGTTCACGGCCACCGATTGTTTTTAGAGGAACATAAATGGTGTTGATCGCCGGTTTGTTGTCCACTTCATCGAAAATTCCCGAATCAAAAATCAATTTAACGGAATCCTGATCGGCGATTTCGTTTGCAGCAAACACGAAAATCGTCGTGTCGCCCTGCATGATCACCTTTTGTGAAGCGATCGATTTTCCTGATTTTGATTCTACATCGTAGAATTTAAGATAGGCAAAATCGGTTTTGTCGAGCGTTTTGATTTTCTCGGTAATCACCAACTTGAGCGAATCGTT
>DYSA01000290.1 GCA_020726425.1 Fibrobacter succinogenes
CTCTTTTTTCGATCTTCTTCCCAAAAGATCCATTCACCACAAAGTGTTGTTCATTTTCTGTCTTACCATCCACAAAAGTCGTGATCCAGTTGAACCGCATCGTTATTTTCTCTTTTTGAACGGGATAGAACGCGAGGTCGAGTTTGCCAAACTGCTTGGTGTTGTAAAATGGTGCTTGGTGATCCGTCCCGTGACTTGTTCGATCGGTGAGAATTTCGCGGTATGCTGTTCCTCCGATCCCGAGGCGATGAAAGATCACTCGCGCTGAAGCTTGGACGCCGGCGGGGTTGTTCCACGACTCTTTGCGGGTGGCATGATCATACGAAGCGATCAGTTCTGCGGTTACTTTGAGCGTGTCGATCACGGGGATTGAGTTTTCTTCGAACGAGAGAATCAGGTGAGTGCCCCCTTGTTCGCGGATGTCATCGTGAACGGGAATATCTCGGCTGGCGATGTGGCGATAGTGCCAGTACTGTTCGATGCCAAATCTCCCCAACTGTTCTTTCCCCGAAAGTCCCACAAAAAAAGATTCGTGAACCGTCGACGTTTGTCGTCCATCCCAATCAACCCATGCGGAAATTGCTCCTTTTGCGAAACTATAGCGATAGTCGAACCCTTCGACCTGAGGACGAAAATTGGTGTAGCGCTGATCAAAAAAGATCGGTGAGTAGAGAAGATTATTTGCTCGGGGGAATGATCCAAACAGCAGTCGTCCTCCTTGGTCGCCGTTGTAGCGATAGAAAACCAGCGGCACGGCGGGCCAATTTTCCACCGGCGATCCGAACTCCTGAAGCCAACTGATTCCCGAAGTAAACGTGTGCATCTCATTTCCGAGAGTGGCACTGGCGGTTCCTCGAACTCCAAAAGTGGTTCCGTCATTTTCGAACTCGTTGAAATACTCACGGTTATCCACGATCCCACGGTAGTCAAAATTGAGTTCCACGGCAAAAAGAGGGATCGCAAGGAAGAGGGAAAGGAAAATCAGTTTCATGGTTGATCCGTAGTTTGAAAGATTTCATTGTAACTCGTGGGCGAAAATATAATAGGGTGCGAAGGCAATAACGTATTTTAGGCCTTTAACGGGGCGGAAGTTCGCTCAATACAGCTGTTTTTCAAGGTAGTATGATGGTTGGACGCAATGATCTGTGCTGGTGTGGTTCCGGCAAAAAGTATAAACGATGTCACCTCGCGCAAGACATAAATACGGGTTACATCCCGCCAAAGCCTCGCAATCCTTTGATTAAAACGGCGGAAGAGATCGACATGATGCGCCGCGCTGGAGCGTTCAACGGTCAACTAATGGAGTACATTCGCGATTTTGTAAAGATCGGTGTTTCAACAGAATCGATCAACAAACGAGTACACGAATACACACTGGATCACGGGCATATTCCCGCAACGCTCAACTATCACGGATTTCCTAAGTCTTGTTGTGTTTCCCGCAATTCTATTGTTTGTCACGGAATCCCGAAGCTCGATGAGTTTCTGGAAGATGGAGACATTGTCAACGTGGATCTCACCACGATCGTGGATGGATTTTTCGGCGATCAGTCGGAAACATTTATCCTTGGACAGGCAACTCCGGCGGCGATGCAACTGGTCGAAGTGACCGCCATTGCCACGGAAGCGGCGATCAAGGCGGTTGGTCCGGGGAAACGACTCTCTATAGTCGGCGATACGGTTGATCCGATTATCAAGGCGGCGGGATTTTCGGTGGTTCGTTCGTACACGGGGCACGGAATCGGTCGCGCGTTCCACGAAAATATCACGGTTCTTCACCACAAGAACAAAGAGAATCACGAAATTCTCCTCGAACCGGGGATGACTTTCACTATTGAACCGATGATCAACGCGGGAACGTTCGGCGTGTATACTGACAAGAATGATGGTTGGACTGTTTGGACACGCGATAAATCGTTGTCAGCTCAGTTTGAACATACCGTTCTGGTCACGGAAACGGGAGTGGAGATTCTGACACTTACGCCGAGTCAGCGCAAATCAGGTCAGATTGTTACTGTAAATTACGTAAGATAAAAACGACGAATCGACACTGCGATAGATCGTATTGAGTGTGAATCGCTTAATCATTTCATCGTTGGATCGGAGAAACTATGCACGAACTGAAAAAAGATACCGGCCCCGAGAAAGTTGTTCTCGCGGGACTCTATATAAATGGATCACCGAAAGATCTGTTCGAAGAAGACATCGCTGAAATGGCAACGCTCTGTGATACCGCCGGGGTGGTAATCACCGATACCTTGATTCAGAAAATGGGAAAGCCGGTCTCGGCGACCTATCTTGGGCCGGGGAAAATCAAAGAGATCAAAGAACGCATGGTGGAAACCGGTGCCACAACGCTGATTATCGATGCGGAACTGAAACCGAGCCAAATCAAAAATATTGAAAAGATCATTGAATCAAAAGTGATCGACCGCAGTCAGCTTATTTTGGATATCTTTTCGCTTCACGCCCAGACCAACGAAGCGCGGATTCAGGTCGAACTGGCTCAGCTCGAAATTCTCTATCCTCGCCTGACCCAAATGTGGGCTCACCTTTCTCGCCAAGATGGTGGCGGCGTGGGAACGCGCGGTCCCGGTGAAACTCAGCTCGAAACAGACCGTCGTCTCGTTCAGAAAAAGATTACGTTCCTCAAAGACAAGCTCGAAAAGATCGTGAAAGTTCGCGACAATCAGCGCAAAAGTCGAGCAGACCAGTTCCGATGCTCCATTGTTGGGTACACCAACGTGGGAAAATCGACGCTTCTCAATGCCATGAGTGGATCTGATGTTCTCGCGGAAAACAAACTGTTCGCCACGCTGGATACCTCTTCGAGAAAAACCTTTATTCCTGGGGCCGGCGAAATTGTTATCACTGATACGGTAGGGTTTTTGCGCAAACTTCCTCACCACTTGGTGGCGTCGTTTCGATCAACTCTCGAAGTGGTAAACGAAGCGGATCTTCTTCTTATTGTTATGGATAGTTCGACCCGCTGGTACAATCAGCAGATGACTACGGTGAAAGAGGTTTTGAAATCTCTTGGGGCTGAAGACAAACCGGTGATGGTGATTTTCAACAAAGAGGATTTGATTGAAGATGAAATGGATCGCAAGGCCATCGAACTGGACTTCCCGAACCCCAATTTCGTGTCTGCTCTCAATGCAGATTCGGTCGCTCAGATTAAACAGGCCATCGGCGAAACAATTGTCGAAGTAAAACGGGAACGGGAGCGTCAGAAAATGATCACCGTGGAAACGCGACCGGTTATCGAAGTTGGGTGATTGAATCACCCTGTCTTTGAAATCCCCGCAAATAGTTTAATAAAAGAGGTTCGTTCAATGGTGTTGAACGAACCTCTTCTGTTTTGTGGAGTGTAGCCCACGGTTTTCGTCTATTCAACGTAGTAGACACTCATTTTGGCGAGAGCGGGGAAAAGATAGTCCAGAGAATCGCCGGCGATCGGTTGAGTCAATTGCCAGTGGATAGTATCATTGACTACACAAGCCCGAGTCACGGCAAATCGCGTTTCTCCCAGCGAAGTAACAAAGGTGTTTCGCTTGAAAAATTCTCCTGAAACATAGAACACCGGCGAAATGGGCGAAGTGCCGATGTTTTTTATCACTCCGGTGGCGTGAACAGCCTTGTTCGCAAAATAAACGGTGTCAATTGTATACGAAATATTGTCGACATAGTAGCGATTTTCAGTTGGCGCCGGCGATTCGGTGGGAGATTTGCAGCTCACCAGAAAAGTCGCTAGTG
>DYSA01000016.1:0-1952 GCA_020726425.1 Fibrobacter succinogenes
TTGAGCGTATACCCACGACGAGCTCCTACGCTTTCTCGGTAATCAAACCCAAATGCTCGGCGGCTCACCGCAAGAAGTGGTGGAGCTTGCACGCGTTTGACCACGCCCATGCCAACGAAAAGATTCCACCACCGTTCCAGATCTTCGACGAACTCACGAGCCGTTTTGAAATGAGCATTCAAATCAAATGAGTCGGGAAGGTGGAGATCCGCCGCCAAGGTTCCTTTGAGATAGGCATCGAGACACTCTTCGATTCCCCAACGGTGCCACTTTTCCACCCATGTATGGAACAGACGATCGTGATAGACATAGACAATAGGATCGCCCTGTCCTTCATCAACATTATGATTCTCTGATAGTTCGGCACAGGCAACAATTTCAAAAGAGTTGTTCGGAATCGCATCTGCCACGCCGTACTCTTCTGCAAAGATTTCGTTCAATTCGCGCCCCAGTTCGTAAACCTGATGTTTCCAAAGATCCGCGATCGGTGCAAAAAATCCAGAGAGATCGCCGCCGAGTGTGCAGTATCCTACAGTTAGTTCAGATTTATTTCCATTGCAGGTGTAGACACCACCCACCGATGAAGCGTACATCGCCAGAACCGTGGCACTGCGATGGCGAGCCTGAATATTTTCGAGCTGAAGCTGTTCGAGCTTACGAGGAAGTTCGCCTGCGCAGTTCGGCACAAATGAATCTTTTGTCACCGTAAACAGATCTTGAATCGAATGAACCACATAGGTTGCCCCAAGATTCTGAGCCAACTCCTGAGCGATATCTTTTGTGGTCTGAGAGTTGAACTTCGTAGGCATATTCACTAATATCAGTTTGTTCAGATCAATCTGCTTGCGTTTGTAGGCAATGGCAAACGCCGCCGCCACCACACAGGAATCGATTCCGCCACTGGCACCGATCACCACGGGACGCCATCCCATCCCTTCCATCATCTCATCAATCGCCGACAAAACAGCTTCCGTGACCGGACTTTTGCGAACGTGATTCTCTTGTTCAACGATCACTTCAACCTGTTCAGGAGAATCGGGATTGAACTGAATCATTCCGGTGCAGAACTCGGGGATTTGAGCGATAATTTCACCGTGAGGATCGTAAATACAGGTGCTTCCATCAAAGTTGTAGATCGTTTTCCCGTTGTCCTGAAGACCGATGTGGTTCACGTAGGCAAGGTGCGTGTTCAACCGTTTTGCGTGAGCACCGAAGATTCGGTCGCGAGCTCGGTTCTTGTCCCGCGTAAACGGCGAACTAGAGAGATTGATCACCAGTGGAAGGTTACTCGCGGCCGGTTTCTGAAGCGGCTTTTCTGGATAGTGAGCGTCCCAACCGTCTTCGCAGATAATGATTCTAAACTGCTGATCCAAAACCTGCCAGTCGTAGTTCTGATCCATCGTTCCCGCTCTGAAGTGACGCGGTTCTTCGAATTCGCGGTAGTTTGGAAGAAGAATCTTATTGTATACAAACCGGTTAACTTCACCATTTCCCAACTTTTCAATAGCAATTGCACTGTTAAACAACACAGAACGGCCATCGGTGTGTTCCAGATTCTCCGCTCCACGGGTCACACTTCCGAACACAACCGCTTCATTGGGAAGGAGAAGTGATTCCACTTTTGCATGGTACGCATCAATATCGCGAAGAAAAGAGATCTCTTCCCACGCATCGCCGATCACATACCCCGTGAGCATTAGTTCGGGGAAGACAAAGAACTTCGCACCGACAGCTCGAGCCTTTTCAATCCAGTGTTCCATTGTTCTAAAGTTTTTGTCGAGATCAGCCGGCTTAACTCGTGGCTGAATAAACGCATATTGATTTTTCATTATTGATCCTTTATCATTTTTATTGGCATTCGTTTCATGTTTTGAGGCTGTTCAAGAATTCTATAAACCATTGCGGAATTGTGTAGGGGCACGGCGAGCCGTGCCCAATTGCTTCACAAAATC
>DYSA01000016.1:2052-18099 GCA_020726425.1 Fibrobacter succinogenes
TTTTTAATAATCAATTCTTGCACAGCTTCTCCACTTGGGAGCGATAATTTAAAAGGCTCTTACAACTCCCGAGCAACGTATTTCATATACTCAAGATGATTCTCACTTTTCGGGCACTGAGCTTTTGCCACATCATCTGAGAGTTTTGCCACCGGTCTTCCGTTTACCGCAACCAGTTTAATCACTTGTGAAAGCGCCTTGTGAACAGTTCCGTTTTTAAGAACCGTTTCAGGATTGCTTAAACTCGTACCAATTCCACTGCTGACACCGACTTTTGTATAGAATGTCTGTGAAAGCTTAAAGGCTTTCTCAAGGGTCAGATTGTCAGAAAAGAGCAATGTTTTTTCAAGCGGATCAATCCCCAGTTCTTCATACCGAGCAATCGATTTTTCTGCCCACTGATATGGATCCGCCGAATCGTGGCGAAGACCGCGAAGGATCTGAGCCGATTCCGGGGTGAAATCGCGGGCCCACTTATCACTTCCCAGCGTGTCAGTCAGCATGATTGCATTCCAACCGCGATAGTATTCCAACCAATCTTCGATCCCTTTTTTCTGTGAATCAGCGGGATGGACAATTCCCTGATAGAGCATAAACCATTCATGAGCAACCGTTCCCACACTTGTTATGTTTCGATCGTAGGCAAGGTGAAGGTTTGAGGTTCCGATCAACGCAGTGGGAAGTTCTGCTTGAAGAAGATCATGAACTTCAGCTTGAAGTTTCGCAGAAAATCGGCGACGTGTTCCAAATTCAGAAAAGACAAATGGAACTTCGGGATGAGTAATTTGAAGCTCTTTAATCTTCTTAACCTGAGTTTCAACCTGACCGAAAAGCTCACGTTCAACATTGTGAAACTCAGATCCATATTGCTGTTTGAAATAGAGTTCTGATATCAATGACAATGCATAGATTTCCGCAAAAGTGGCCAAATGAATCGGCCCATTCACCGTAAGTGTCAGCCCCGATTCACGGGTACTTTTTTCTATTTTGATTGTCTGCGGGTCAAAGATTTTACCCTTTAATACACCTTCAATAAACTCCGCCGGAACTCGGGCTTTTTCGTACAACCATTTCAGCTCCGCAGGTTGGTAGCGAAGTTCCGCCAACGCTTCAAACTGCTCGCGAAGATCATCGATAATTCCAGAAAGATCGATACCCGGTGTGCGAAGTGTATACGCATATTCGCCTTCAACATCGCCGTGAAGATGATACATAGCCGCGGCCATCTGAAGCTTGTAATGATCATTGTCAAGTAACGTAGTAATAATTGATTCCATCTTAGTTCTCCCCGAAAATAGTTGTGAGTTCTGCTTGACTGTGGCAGATTTTGATTCCCACATCTGCCATTTCAGCAATAGCTGCCACAGTGGTTTCTGCTGTGATTCCCCGGCAGGAAGGAAGGTATAGAACGATTTCAAATCCAGCGCGCCGTAAGTCCAGGGCAGTCTCTTTCACACAGTAATCAGTGGCGAGTCCGCCAACGATTACCGTTTCGATTCCGTTGGCTTTGAGCACTTCGATTGCACCGGTACTCATCTGCTTTTTTAGATCATGGTAAACGGCACTGTACGGGTGAAGATCAAACTCCATCCCTTTCCAAATGAAATAACTATACTCTTTGGGAGCTTTCAATCCTGCAAGAAGTTCTGCTCCAAACGTGCCGCCTTCACAGTGCCGAGTCCAGCGAATATCGAGATTCTCTTCATTGGGAATTGGAGTGAACTGAGGTTCCGTCTCGGTGGCGACCCATTTCGCTTGAGGATGGTGCCAATCTTTAGAAGCGATGTGAAATCCGCTCATGCTTTCCATGAAAAGAATATCTGGTACGATTTCATTGCCGCCGGGGACGGGAAGTTCCTGCGGGCAGTGAGGAGTAAATCCATTCTGAACATCAACGGCAAAACTGGCGATTCTGTTTTTTGAAATCATACGAGCCTCCAATGCTGAATTATTTAGTACATGCTAAATATATCACATTCAAAATCGCGCCGCAACATTTATTTAATAAATGCTAAATATTTAATTGGCTAGGTTTGGCTACAAAGTTCTTTGACAGGCACCATACAAGCCAACACTCTTTCAACCAAAACAAAAAAGGCTCCCACTGAAATTAATCAGCAGGAGCCTTACGGATATTCCGCTAGTTGAACTTATGCAAGTTCAGCTTCAGCAGCAGCTTCAGCAGCGAGAACCGCTTCGAGATCGATATCTTCGTTTACTGGGAATTTCGCAAAGAACGCTTCTTTTTCAGTTGCGTTGTTTTTGAGATATTCAGAAACAGAAAGAACGATTTTGCGTCCATCCATATCAAATTCGATTACGTCAGCAGGAACAACATCACCGTTTTTGAAAACCATTACGGGGTGTTTAACTTTCTGGCCAACTTCTTTGAGAGGAATGAAACCTTCAACGTCGTTTCCGAGGTCAACGATTACACCGCGATCAAGCATACGAGCAACAGTTGCCTGACAGGTTGTACCAACAGTGAATTTCACTGCAAGGTCAGCCCAAGGATCCTGCTGAAGCTGTTTGATACCGAGAGAGATGCGACGTTTGTCTTCATCGATGTCGATAACTTTAACTTCTACAGTGTCACCTTTTTGGAACATTTCGCCCGGAGTAGTGATCTTACGTGTCCAAGACATATCAGAGATATGAATGAGACCGTCGATTCCTTCTTTGAGTTCAACGAACGCACCGAAAGATGCAAGATTGCGAACTTTACCTGGAACTACAGTTCCGATAGGGAATTCGTCACGGATGTTTTCCCATGGATCTGGCTCAAGCTGTTTAAGACCGAGAGAAATTTTCTGGTTGTCTTTGTCAACTTTAAGTACAACAGCTTCAACCACGTCTGCGATAGAAACCATTTTAGACGGATGTTTCACATGCTGTGTCCAAGACATTTCAGAAATGTGGATCAATCCTTCGATACCTTTTTCAAGTTCCATGAAAGCACCGTATTCAGTAATAGATACGATTTTACCACGAACGCGAGCGCCTTCTGGGTATTTGCCTTCAATGTCTTTCCAAGGGTGTTCTGAAAGCTGTTTCAGACCAAGAGATATACGTTCTTTGTTTTCGTTATAATCAAGGATCATAACGTCGATTTCCTGGTGAAGTTCGAGGATATCACGAGGATCGTTTACGCGGCCCCATGACATATCGGTGATGTGAAGAAGACCATCTACGCCACCAAGGTCGATGAATGCACCGAAATCGGTGATATTCTTAACGATACCTTTACGTACTTGACCTTTTTCGATATCACTGATAACTTTTTCGCGAAGCTCAGCACGTTCTTCTTCAAGAATAACACGACGAGATACAACGATATTACGACGAGCTTTGTTTACTTTGATTACGCGGAAGTCGAAAGTTTCGCCGATGATTGCATCCATATCTGGAATCTGGCGAAGGTCGATCTGTGAACCAGGAAGGAACGCGTCCACTCCATAGAGATCCACAACAACACCACCTTTGATACGACGCATAAGACGGCCTTTAACAAGCGCCTGTGCTTCGTATGCTTCATAGATGCTATCCCAAACGCGAAGGAAGTCTGCACGAGATTTAGAAAGAACGAGGTTACCATCGTGGTCTTCGAGACGTTCAACGTATACGTCGATCTCGTCACCAACTTTGATTTCTGCATCTTTACGGAATTCAGAAAGAGATACGGCACCTTCAGATTTGAAAGAGATGTCAACATACACGTCTTTTTCATTAATCTGGAGAATACGACCTTTTACGATCTGGCCAGCTGCAACATTCTGAACGTTACCAACTACGCTGTAAGTCGCAAGTACATCTTCAACCTGTGCAACTGAATAGAAGCTGTCGTTGAATTCTGCAAGGTCGATTGATTTTCCGGCCGCATCGATACCGGTTGTAGATTTAATAGTTCCTGCCATTGACAGTTACTCCTGTGACTGGGAAGAGTTTCCTCCAAGTCGGATAAATTAGTTATACTTATATTGAAACAGAGGGATTCCCCTCATATCTCCGAAACCAAAATTATTTCATCAACTCACGAGCTGAATCAACAATAAACTGAACTTGTTCTTCAAAGGTCAAATCGGTCGTATCGAGAAGAACCGATCCATCAGGGCGATAGAGTGGCGAGTTTTCACGAGAAGAGTCTTTGTGATCACGTTCATTGATATCTGCAATCAACTCTTCGACACTTTTTGTCACACCGAGTTTTTCAAAATCTTTCTGACGACGAATCGCTCTAGCTTCAACGGATGCAACCATGTAGATTTTAAGTTCCGCATTAGGAAAAACAACACTTCCCATATCGCGACCCTCACAAACGACATCACCACGTTCGCCAATTTTACGTTGCTGTTCAACGAGAGCTTCACGAACCACCAATGGTGCACAATAATCAGACACATTTTTTGTAACTTCATCAGAACGAATCTCTTTGGAAACATCACGTCCATCGAGAATTGTACGATTTTCTGGAAGAACTCCTTCAAACCACATTTCTGTTGAATCTACAAGTTGTTTTAACGAATCTGTATCGCGATAATCAACACTGTTTTCAAGAGATTTAAGAGTAATAGCACGGTACATAGCACCAGTATCAAGGTGCACAAAACCAAGCTGCATCGCTACAGATTTGGCGGTACTACTTTTTCCTGACCCAGCGGGACCATCAATTGCTATTATCATATAACACCTCCTGGCAAGTTCGCGCAAATATAGCTTATTCCATTATGAAAACGAAGGTTTCAGACAATCATTTTTTAACATCCTTCATTGAACTATAGAAATACAGATGTTATACTCTAAATATCAATGTACTAGCGAAGGGTAAAATCAATGAGCGATGAAGCAATCTCAAGACGTCTTAAAATGCTCTTACAGGAAGATGATCTCGTCGAGATTTACCTTGCTAACTATGGCGAAAACATAAACATCGCCCACATTAAAGAATTGAAAGAAAATGCAACAACTTTAATAGCATCTTTTAAAGCACACAAACCCATTAAACGAGAATCACCTGTCGAATCGATAGGGATTGGCGATGACCCAATCTACGAAGCAACATTGATTTGCCCCGTGTGTAAAGAGCGAAATGTAACCAGTTATAACCTTCGCGCAAAAAGTCAATTCATAACAGAAAACCATTTTCTTGTGCCGTTATATGCCGGAATTGGCAAATATCGCAAAGAAAACTTCACAAAACTTGCAACCACAGTGTGTCAAAACTGCCTATTTGCTTCACCAGACCCCAAGGATTTTAGCAAATTCATTGAATACACAGAAAAATTTCAAGATAGTCAGCTTAAAATTCACCCCAAACTCCTTTTCCATCTTGAAGATACAACTTCAGAACGCCTTGGATTCCTTCGTGCTCATGACATTTTTGACCCCCAATTTCTGCGCCCAAGAACTACCGAAGTGGCGATACTATCAATTCGACTCTCCATAATGAGAGCAGAACTGGAACAAGAACACGATCTCCGGAATACAAAGTACAAAATTGGAGCATACAACTTAAAAATTGCACAACTCCAAAAAGAGTCGGGAATCGACAATGTCGAAACACTTAAAATTGCGGCTGAACTCATGGAAAGTGCCGTAATCAACTCTGATTGCAACTCATTTGACCTTGAAATGCAAGCACTCTATTTGACGATTGCACTAAACATTAAACTGCGTAACAAAGACAAAATTTCTGGATATATGAAAGTAATGAAAGATATCGAAATGGAAGTAGCGGAAGAGCTAAAGCAAAACCAAGAAAACATCAAATACAAACAGAAGTTTGCAACAATGGAGCAGTGGGAAAAACGCGCCAAAACTGCTCTCGAATATCGAGACGAAGAAGAGTATTGGGCCAACGTATAACCCATTTTCGTACTATTGTCGTAGAAATCGCTGTTTCAAAACAGGCTCAATAACAAAGTGATCTCATTTTCAAGTATACCATGGCGTATATTTATGCCAAATTTTGAAACGACATGAGGCGAAAATGAAATCGATACTCCAGCGGCTCAGTTCAGGTGAAACTCTTACCGAACTCGAAGCTCAAGATATACTTACCGGAATTACAGAAGAGCGATATAACGAAATTCAAATTACAGCATTTCTCACTGTTTTTATGATGCGGCAAATTACCCCACAAGAGCTTAACGGTTTCCGTAAAGCATTGATTGAGAAATCGACTAAAATCGATCTAGGAACAAGAGATGCCCTTGACCTGTGTGGCACTGGCGGTGATGGCAAAGACACATTCAACATCTCCACCCTCGCATCACTCGTAGCAGCAGGCGCAGGGTACACGGTAATCAAACATGGAAATTACAGCGCATCATCAACGTGCGGAAGTTCCAATGTCCTCGAAGCGTGCGGTTACAAACTCACAAATGACGAACGCATTCTAAAGCAGCAACTTGTTGACGGAAACTTCTGTTATCTTCATGCGCCACTTTTCCACCCTTCACTGAAATCAGTAGGACCAATTCGAAAATCACTCGGCGTAAAGACATTTTTCAACATTCTCGGGCCATTGGTCAATCCTGTTCAGCCAGCTTATCAAATTGTTGGAGTTTACAATCGAGAAATCGGTCAACTGTATAGCGAAGTTTTGAAAACGTGTCGATCTGGCTACCGTGTAGTCCACTCTCTTGACGGATACGATGAAATCTCTCTCACTAGCGATTTCATCGAGTTTTATAATGGAACAGAATCGATCGTTTCTCCTCGTGAGTACAATCTTTCACCAATTCTACCGAATGATCTTTTTGGCGGAGAATCGGTCAACGAAGCTGCAGATATCTTCATGAATGTTCTCGAAGGTCGTGGTACCGAAGCTCAAAACAGCGTCGTATTAATCAATGCAGCAGCCGCGATTCGCACCATGAGTGCAGGCTTAAATCCTGCCGAAGCCATGGCGGGAGCGCGTGCATCACTATTCAACGGAGAAGCTCTTCGTTCACTTAAAGCCGCTTCGGAGGTGTGCTAATGACTATTCTCGATAGAATCGTAGTAGATATCAAAGAAAAAATTGCGATTTCAAAAACAAAACTTTCTACCGAAGCGATGCAGGATCTTCCTCATTTTAATCGCGAAGTAATATCTTTCAAAAAATCGATCGCCGCAAAGGGAAGTTCCGGCGTTATTGCAGAATTTAAGCGCCGCTCACCAAGTAAGGGAATCATCAATGGCGAAGCCGATGTTTGCGATGTCGTAAAAGGGTATGAACTGGGAGGAGCTTCGGCTGTCTCAGTACTAACCAATGAAACATTTTTTGGCGGATGCAATGAGTACCTCACTGCGGCGAGAAGTGTATTAAACATTCCCGTTTTGCGCAAAGAATTTATTGTCGATCCCTATCAAATTTTCGAAGCAAAAGCGATTGGCGCCGACGTCATCCTTCTCATCGCTGAAATTCTTACTCACGATGAGATTCAAGAACTTACGGGGCTTGCTCACGCACTTGAACTTGAAGTACTCATGGAACTTCACGACGAAGATCAGATTTCAAAAATTATTCCTGAACTTGATGCTGTTGGTATCAACAATCGCGATCTCAAAACATTTACCGTTGATATCGATCGCTCAATCCGAATGGCTCAAGCCCTTCCCGATTCACTTATCAAAATAGCGGAATCAGGACTTACCGATCCGCGAGTTGCTCTCACCATGAGAAATGCAGGATTTACGGGGTTCCTTGTAGGCGAACAGTTTATGAAACAAGAAAACCCAGCAGAGGCGTGCAAAACGTTCTGCGATGTACTCAAAGGTCTAAAATGATAAAAGTATGTGGCATGCGAGAGCCCGCTAATATACAAGAGCTTTCAATACTTCCGATTGATCTAATCGGAGGTATTTTTTATGCAAAATCACCGCGCTACATCGGAGACAGAAAAGATACAGCACTCGCCTTTTCAGCCCTTCCGGACTCGATCTCATCGGTGGGTGTATTTGTCAACGAAAATGCTGAAGTAATACTTCAACAAACTAATAGCTTTTGTTTAAAGTATATCCAGTTACACGGAAATGAAACGCCGGAATTTTGTAGTCATATATCGAAAAACACACCTGTTTTCAAAGCATTTGGCCTTTCAGAAGCATTTGATTTCACCCTGCTCAATGAATATGAATCAGAAGTGGAACTATTCATTTTTGATACGTCGTGCAAAGAGCATGGCGGAAGCGGAAAAAAGTTCAACTGGAACATTCTCGAAAAATACACGGGTTCAACACCATTCTTGCTTTCAGGAGGAATCGGCCCAAACGATGCTGAACTAGTCCAAAAAGTACAACACCCTGCGCTCAAAGGTTATGATTTAAATAGTGGGTTTGAGATTTCTCCAGCACTAAAAAACATCGACTCTCTCAAACTGTTTCTCTCTGATTTACAATAATTCTACCTGCCGCTTTTTTAGCTTCACATTTTTACCTATCTGATGTAAAATGTTTTCAAACATTTTTTTGGAGGTATACAATGGACATAACACAGCAAAACATTTCCCCAGAACTTAAGCTAAAAATCACAGAGGCGATTAAAACTCGAAGTTCGCTAGAAATGCTTCTTCAAACAGAAAATTTTATTGGTACCCCCGCGTCAATTAACGAACTCCTCCATATCCTTCAAGAAGTTATGGGGAATCGTATGATGCTTGAGTTCATATTCTCTGCACATATCGCAATTTGGAATGAGTATCGAGAAATGATTACCGAAGAGATGTGGAGTTCACTCGCTGAATCGAGCAATTTCACCAGCGATCACTACACGCTTCTTGCAACCTCTCTGATCTACAAAGGTAGTGAAGATCTCGGGAAGAAGTTCCTCGAAATAGCAACGACAAAGGCTTTTAACACAAAAACATACATCACCGTTGCCGATGCCGTTCACACTCATCTTAAGGATAATGTGTGGGCTGAAAAGATCCTTCTCGATGCAGCAGAGCATTGCAGCGATGTCGAACATTACTCACAAATTGCAGAATCGCTCGTGACGATCGCCGAAGACACAAAAATGAGCCGTACAATGTTTGAAAAAGCGGTTTCTCTCAGCACAATTTCCCATGAGTTCATGGAAATCGCAACAGCAATTGT
Organism: Fibrobacter succinogenes; assembly: GCA_020726425.1. GTDB lineage: Bacteria > Fibrobacterota > Chitinivibrionia > Chitinivibrionales > Chitinivibrionaceae > JAIFMU01. The sequence goes on from DYSA01000016.1 coordinate 11,131, forward strand.
ACGTACGCTTAAGGATACTCAATGGGCCAGTGAAGTATTCGAGAAACACAGTTCTGTACCTGATAGTGGAACACCAATTGAAATGCTTGCTGAAGAAGCATTTCACGATGAGTTAAAACTTTTAGAATAATGAATTTTCCATATTGCACTATTGCAACACGGAATCTATATTAGCCTGCAACAAAAATTTTAGGACAGGGAAGGCAGGTGAATATACTATGAACGGTGTTACAATTCGTGACAATGAGCCTTTTGAAAGAGCTCTTAAACGTTTTACAAAAACATGTGAACGTGCCGGTATCCTTTCCGATATCAAAAAAAATCGTCGCTTTGAAAAACCAAGTGAGATTAACAAACGCAAGAAAAACGCTGCCTCAAGAAAGCGTCTTCGTGATGAACGTCGCAAGACAATGGGTCGCTAAGTTATTAAGGGGAAACAATTTGTTTCCCCTTTCTTTTTCATCAAACCGCTTCATTCAGCAACTACCCAAAAACTATTTTTGCGTCTCTCCTGACTCCGACTTGAGGTACTATGCAGACGACGCTTCCATTTCTCGAAACTGACCATTCTGATGAAAGTTTCGAAATACTTCTTTTCTCTCGAAATGAAAAACGATTTACCTTTGAACTGAACAGCCGCATGAAACGCAGTTGGCGTATCAGTAAACGAGGTTCAATTTTTATTGTTTCAATTCCCGCGCTGTTTGGCCAAGGATCTTTCGAGATAAAATCATCAATGATTCGTTGGGCTGAAATCCTTGTGTCTGTTAACCTCAGTCGCCCGAAATTGAGCCCAGAACAACGGTTTGAACTTGCGACAATCGAAAAAATTCTCTGGACCTACCTCAAGGGTGATGAAGAACTTATTCGGACAAGATCAGTCACACAACCAGAAAAACATTTCCGCCACACTTTTGGATCAAAATACGATCTCAAAGTACAGTTCGAACAACTAAATAATCACTACTTCGCCGATGAATTGACAAGCTATCTTCGATGGGGGCAACATGGGTCCCGCACGTCATATCATACTGTAATATCGGATGAACTCAAGAATCGACATCATCTTATTACGATTGCAGGATTATACAACCACCCTGCTACACCGCAGTATGCACTGGATGGAGTTTTATATCATGAAATGCTCCACATTGCTTGTCCTCCTAAAGAAGGTGCCGTGAGAAGAAATGTTCACCATCGCGAATTTCGCCTTCGAGAAAAAGAGTATCGGCACTTTGATCGCTGGCAAACATGGCTACGCACCGATGCTGCAAAACTTCTTCGGCAGATTCGGCGAGGGTAAAATGGTTGATCATTCTCCAGGAAGCACATTCGGTGCTAAAGCTGAAGTGTATTCGAAATTTGCGGAAACACAAAACCGTATTGCTAAACACCTCTCGAAATTTGTATTGCAAACATTCAATCAGATTTCAGGGAACTGGCTTGATATTGGGTGTGGACCAGCAATTCTATCAAAATATCTGTTTAATACCCAACCATCGCTTACTCCAATCCTTCTCGACATCTCACTTAACACGCTTAAAATCACTGAAAATAAATCGCTAAAAGTTTGTGCTGATATGGATTCTCTTCCTTTTCTCCCCCACTCTTTTAATGGAATTACCGCTTCATCTTCATTGCAATGGTCACAATCTATGGAGTTGGTTTTTCAAACAATTCAGCAAACTCTAGTTCCCAAAGGAGTATTAGCGATAGCATTATTCACCGAAAATAGCCTCCTACAATTGTGTGCAACACAACGCGAATTTTCTATTAAACAGCCCGTTATCTTTCCTTCGCATCAGTCTATTGAATCTCTTCTGAAAAAAAACAATTTCACAATTATCGATTATGATCAGAAGAATTTTGTCGAAACATTTGCCTCTGGGATTGAAGCGATTCGCGCAATCAACCGGATCGGAGCAGGATTTCACAGTGGACCAAGGTTCTCGCCATCACAACTAAAACGATTTATCTCTTTCTTTGAATCTCAGTTTTCAGATGCTATTGAGAATCGATATTCAGTTTCATTTTTTATAGCAATACGGGATTAATAATGAAAACCTCGATTGAACTTCGCTTAGAAAAAGATCTTCATGATCTCACCGAAAACTCCCTCTACAGAAGCATACCCGAGTTCAAACATAATTGCGGAATGATTGATTGTGCAACGAATAGCTATCTTAATCTTGATACAAATCACCAGATTGAAAAAGCTGCAAACTCAATGATAAGTACCACTTCTGGAAATCTAGCATCAAGATTAATTCGATCAGGATCACCCCTTTTCTCAGAACTCGAATGTGAAATTGCAGAATGGAAAGGAACGGAATCTGCTCTCCTATTCAACTCTGGGTACGCTGCGAACACCGGAATAATTCAGGCTCTCGCCCGCCGAAGCACCGTCGTTTTTTCAGATCGATTAAATCATGCTTCGATTGTCGATGGAATTGTTCTCTCTGGCGCTAAGATGGTTCGCTATGATCACAACAACATTTATGACCTCGAATCAAAAATCAATGATTTTCCCGATTCTGAAAAAATCATAATAACAGATGCTCTTTTTAGCATGGATGGAGACATTGCCGATCTTGTTCGTATTGCTCGTATTGCAGACCAAACAGGATCACTTCTCATGGTCGATGAAGCGCATAGTAGTGGTGTCTATGGCCATGCGGGAAATGGGCTTGTCCATGAAATGCAACTCTCAGATTCTGTCGATATTATTGTGGGAACGTTGAGTAAAGCACTAAGTGGTGTCGGTGGCTACTTTGCAGGCAGTAGACTCATTCGCAACTACTTAATAAATAAAAGTCGTTCATTTATCTACTCAACAGCACTCCCGGAATCATGCCTCGCCCGAAATCTTGCCGCAGTCCGCTATATTCGGCATCACCCCCGACTCGGTTCTGAACTCATAGAAATGGCTCATGAATTTCGTGCATCTCTAACTGAAATGGGGTACAACATTGGAGCGTCTGTTTCCTACATAATTCCAATAATCACCGGTTCTGCAGAAAAAGCAATAGCTCTGTCAGATTATCTTGCAAAACAGAATATTATCGCCCCCGCAATTAGAACACCCACTGTGCCAGTGGGACAATCTCGCGTGCGTCTTTCTCTCCACCACGGAATTACCAGAGATGAACTTGCTCATCTCCAGACCACTTTCGAAGGTGCTTCACTATGGGTAAATGCGGATTCTTAACCGGATGGGCAATTCCTCCATCCTTTTACACCTTGCCAAGCAACTGCTCTGTTTTAGACACAACCGTTCATTTGAATGATCTACCTTTCGCTGAAATACAAAAATGGGAAACCATAATTGGTTTTTCACTTGGGGCAATTGTTGCTCTACAACTAGCTCAGCGATACTCTTTCAAAAAAATAGTTCTCATTGCCCCTACATTTTCTTTCTGTGCAAATAAACAGCAACGATACGGGATTTCCCAAAAAATTCTTGATGCTATGATTTTATCTCTGGAGTCAAACACAGAACAAACGCTTCAGAGATTTTATATAAATTGCGGTATATCAACTTTTCCGGAAAATATTTACACCAAAGAACAGCTCCTAGCGGGTCTCAATTATTTGAGATCAATAGATATTCCCCGAAATTCTTTTGCAGGAAATCCGGAACTTATCGTACTTCATGGAACGAATGATAGAATTATTCCTATAGAATCCGGGCGTGAAGTAGCAAAGTGGTATAACACCCAAATTTTCGAAACCACTGGTGCTCATATTAGCCCACTCACTAATTTACTCATGAACTATTTTTAGTAAAATGACAATCAATGGAGAAAAAGTATGAAAAAGATTCTTATGATTTCGGTTCTTTCATCTCTTGTTGTGGCAGCGCCAAAAATTAAAGTCGATCAAGAGAACTTTGATTTTGGAACAATCCCCGCCGGAAATGGAGAATTAAGACACTCTTTTAAAGTATCCAATATTGGTGACGAAATTCTTAAAATTGAAAAAGTTAAACCCGGTTGTAGCTGTACTGTCGTAGAGTTTAAATCGGAACTACAACCAGGTGAGACGAGCGCCATAGTCGCTGCGCTTTCAATAAAAGATCGCACAGGGCAACAGGACAAACCGATCACGGTGATTTCAAATGCTGAAAATTCACCCCTCTTAAAATTATCGCTGGAAGCATTTATTCTCGGGCCGATCAATATGGATCGTCGGTATGGAATTTTCCAAGTGCTCCCCAACAAGATGGTAAAAGATTCGATTACGATTCTCAGTACAAAGAAGGATCTGAAAATTCCAACCGCTTGGTACGAAATTCGAAATCGCGACAGCGACTCTTCTACCCCAGCAAAAAAAGTTCCAGTAAATGTTGTTTTAACACCGACAAAGAAAAAACAGAGTTCTGGAGCAACAGAATTCAAATTGGTGTTCTTTTTCAAGTCAAATCCCGAACAGTCTGAAGCAGGAACGATCTATTTCAAAACGAACCATCCTGATAGCCCTCAACTTGAATTTCGTTGTATGACGGAAAAGAGATAAAAAAAGCCCCCGAATTTCGGGGGCTTTTTACATATATCAAAAACACCAATTCAACTTATCCAAACCGACTCTTATCTAGTGCTTTAAGGGCTGCAGCTTCTTTTGTTACTTTATTCTCTTTTACAAGCTTATCAAGACAGTCATCCATGGTTACCATGCCAAGTTGCCCATTTGTTTGCATCATTGAAGAAAGTTTCATAGTCTCACCACTTCGGATAATTGCCGGTAGAGCTGTACAGTAAAGAAGAATTTCATGTGCAGCGTATCGACGAGTTCCGTCGGAACTTTTCAGTAGCTGTTGTGAAATTACCCCTTTAAGCGCACTTGCCATTACCGAACGCATTTGGCTCTTTTTCTTTGTCGGAAATACATCGATAATTCTGTCGATAGTCTTCGCCGCAGAGTTAGTGTGGAGCGTACCGAAAACGAGAATTCCCATTTCCGCTGCGGTCAATGCAAGTTCGATCGTTTCCTGATCTCGCATCTCTCCAACGAGAATAATATCAACATCACTTTTCAGTGCTCCGCGAAGGCCAGTCATAAAGGAGTTCGTATCAAGTCCTACTTCACGGTGAAGTATAAGCGATTTTTTCCGTTTATGAACAAACTCAACGGGCTCTTCAATTGTGACGATTTTCCGCTCATACGAAGCGTTGATATAATCAATTATTGCCGCAAGAGTCGTCGATTTCCCAGAACCCGTTGGCCCTGTTACCAGAACCAATCCTGATTGAAGATCGCCCAATTTCTTAAATACTTCAGGCGCACCAACAGCATCAAGAGTAAGAACTTCCGAAGGGATTATACGAAAAACTGCACCATATCCGAGAAACTGAGTAAAATAGTTTGCACGAAAACGAGCTTCTTCACCCATAGAATAAGCAAAGTCAATATCGCCCGTTTGCTCATATTTTGTCCAAAAATGTTCCGCTGGAACAATCTCTTTCATCATCTGGGTGAGCAAGGATCTATCCAAAACGGGAAATTCGGCTATTTCCTGTAGAGTTCCGTGAATACGCATTTTTGGGCGATCATTTTCACGAAGGTGCAGATCTGAACCGCCAAGTTCAATTAATTTTTGAAATAATGCATGTATCGCAGCCATTATGCACCTCCCTTATTCAGAAGTGGTTTGAACGGTTCGGGATCATTTGCTCTTTTAAATGCTTCTTCAGCTGAAATTACATCAGCTTTAACGAGTTCCATCAGTGAATCATCAAAAATGACCATCCCCTGATTTCTTCCAGTGATCATAGCACTCTGAAGTTGGTGCATCTCATTTTTTCGAATCATATTAGCAACTGCCGGAGTAATAAGAAGTACTTCGAACACCGGAACCACGCCAGCACCATCTTTTCGCGGAACAAGTTGTTGAGAAACGACTCCACGAAGAGATTCAGAAATCATATTTCGCAGCACATCTTGTTCATCTGCAGGGAACGATTCAATGAGACGATAGATTGTCCGAGAAGCGTTGATCGTATTCATCGTACCAAATACAAGGTGACCAGTTTCAGCGGCTGATACTGCGAGCTGAATTGAATCCATGTCACGCAATTCGCTTACCATAAGAATATCAGGATCTTGGCGAAGTGCTCCGCGAAGTGCATTCTCCTGAGTAAGAGTGTGAAGTCCCACTTGACGTTGACAGATCTGACTTTGCCCGACAGGAAACACTGTTTCGATAGGATTTTCGATGGTTATGATATGTTCATTTCGATCCTGATTGATCATATTTACGAGTGTCGCAAGAGTAGTAGATTTACCACATCCGGTTGGCCCAGTGACAAGCACAAGTCCCTGAGCCCACTGTGTAAGTGTATTTGCGGATTTTGGAAGGCCGATCGCGTCAAATGTTGGAATTTCAAATGCAATAATTCGGGCTGCAAAACTCCACCCACTGCGAAGACGCATGATTGTCACACGATATCGCCCTCCTCCGGGTATGGAGTAGACAAACTCGACGTCCCCATTTTTCATGAATGTTTCCATTTCAATGGAAGGTAAGGCTTCGAGAAGTGTTTTTTCAATTGCATCCGTAGTAAAAAGTTCATCCGATACAGGAACCAATTTCCCATAGCGACGCATAGTTATTGGTGCTTCGGGAATTAAGTGCACATCACTAATACTATTATTACGTGCAAAGAGAAGGATTTCATTGAGTGTATTGCGAGGAGAAATTGCATCAGGTATGACAATGTAAAGTTCTCCTACATCACGGCTTCCCGGAATCGAATCAGGGATTCGGGGACCTTTTATTTCAACTTCAATATTTTCCGTTACCACAATAGGTTGTGCAGTTGGAGTGGAAGCCTTTGTTCCGGCTACCTCTTTCAAACGCTCATGGACAGTTTCGACTTTGGATGGTGATCCTGCAGGAGAAGTAAAGAAAGAGTCTCCCAACGAAGTAGACCCATCCTCGTCGGACATCGAATTGTCATCCTCAACATGAGG
>DYSA01000291.1 GCA_020726425.1 Fibrobacter succinogenes
TTGGAACGAGTGCTGGAACCAACTTCAGTTTAGGAAACCACCTGAGTAGTTACATCCTTTTAAAAAACACTATCAGTTTCGACGTTCACAAAGTATCAAAATTCTTGAAAAAAGGATACCCAAACGGGTATCCCTTAAAATTACTCGCAGAGTAGCGAATTATTTCTTTTCAATTGAAGGAATCACATGTTTCAGTGAAAGTTCTTTCAATTGTACCGGTGTCGCTTCGGCTGGAGAGTTCATCATAAGCTCTTCAGCTTTCTGATTCATCGGGAACGCAATCACTTCACGGATATTATCTTCATCCGAAAGAAGCATGATCATGCGATCCACGCCCGGAGCGATTCCACCGTGGGGAGGGGCGCCAAGCTTGAATGCACCGATCATTCCGCGGAACTTCTCGTCGACAGTTTCAGCGTCGTAGCCGGCAATGTCAAATGCTTTGTACATGATTTCCGGACGGTGATTGCGAATTGCACCGGACGAAAGTTCCACTCCATTCACCACGATATCATACTGATACGCGAGAATATCCAGTGGGTTCATTGTTTCAAGCGCTTCCATTCCGCCCTGAGGCATTGAGAATGGATTGTGCGAGAACGTAATTTTGTTCGATTCTTTGTCTAGTTCGAACATCGGGAAATCCACGATCCAGCAGAAACGGTAAACACCTTTTTCGATCAGATCAAGATCCTGAGCAACTTTCACACGAAGTTTCCCTGCGAGATCCGCAGCTGCTTCTTCTTTGTCACAAATGAAGAATACAACATCGCCCTCTTTTGCGCCAGTCGCCGCAGCGATTTTTGCAATGTGTTCTTCGTCGAGGAATTTCAAGATTGGGCCTTTTACTTCGCCGTCTTTCCACGTGAGATATGCAAGACCTTTTGCGCCGAACTCGCCCATCTGTTTGGTCAGTTTGTCAAACCACGAACGGGTCTGATCTGCACAACCGGGAACCGGGATCGCACGAACGATACTTCCTGCATTTACTGCAGTTGCAAAAGCGGTGAATCCTGAAGTGCGGAAAATTTCCGATACTTCGCGGATTTCAATTGGAATACGAAGGTCTGGTTTGTCAGATCCGTATTTGAGCATTGCTTCGCGGTAAGGGATGCGAACAAATGGTGGTTTGTCAGCGGTAAGTGCACCAAATTTTTCGAACGTTGCAGAAAGAACATCTTCGTTCACTGCAAATACGTCATCCTGAGTTGCGAATGCCATTTCCATATCGAGCTGGTAGAATTCACCCGGTGAACGGTCAGCGCGAGCATCTTCGTCGCGGAAACAGGGAGCGATCTGGAAATAACGGTCGAATCCAGAAACCATAAGCAGTTGTTTGTACTGCTGAGGAGCCTGAGGAAGCGCGTAGAATTTTCCCGGATGAATCCGCGAAGGAACCAAATAGTCGCGTGCACCTTCAGGTGAAGAGATCGTAAGGATCGGAGTCTGAATCTCCTGAAACCCGTGACCATGCATTTTTTCGCGAAGGTATTTGATTACGTTCGAACGAAGAACGATGTTTTTGTGAACCTGTTCTTTGCGAAGGTCGATATAGCGATAGCGAAGACGAAGGTCTTCAGGAGCTTCTTTGTCAGGGAACACAGGGAACGGAAGTGGTCCACAGCTACCAAGAACTTCGAACGTTGAAACAACAACTTCGATTTCGCCGGTTACCATATTTGAATTTACATTTTCATCGGTACGAGCGACAACTTCACCAGTGAATTTGATAACCGTCTCTTTGGGAAGATGGCCGATTTCATATTGGTGTTCGTTTGTCGGATAGATTACCGCTTGCGTAAGACCGTAGTGGTCGCGAAGGTCGATAAAAAGAACGCCACCGTGGTCGCGTTTGTTGTGAATCCAACCTGAAATGCTCACGGTCTGACCAAGATGTTCTTTCGTCAGCTCGCAACAGGTATGGGTACGATACTTATTTGCAATCATCGCCCTGATCCTTATTGTTATTAGTAGAATTTTTCACGCGGTAAAATAATTGAAAGGTTGTTCAAAGTGAGACGGTTTTATCAATGGGTTTGGCGATAGCGATCTCAGGGGAATTGAAATGGTAATTCATCGGTAATTTTCCCCATACATTTGGTGCTGTGCTGAGATCTTGTGAGGACTTGGTGTGGGTAAAATTTGAATAGCCATCAAAGATTCTGATGGCTATTCAAAATTACAGTAATGAATCACCGAGAGCGATTACATCTGCCGGATTGATTCCCCATAATGGATCATCTTTGTCGCGGCTGGGATTGTAGAAGTGGTGGTGGGTGTTGAACGTTCCCGCTGGTGACCAGTTGCCCGGAAAGGTGTTTCCGAACATGGCGATAGTGGGAACTTTTGCAGGAATTGCAAGATGGTTGATTCCTCCGTCATTGGTGACAAAGAGTTTTGCCCGTTTCAAGAGTGCCACACCTTCTGGAATTGTCGTGGGAAGTGCCACGATAGATTTCTCCTTCATGAGCGATCGAACCGATTCGACATCCGCTTCTTCGCCGGGGCCCCAGATGAAAACGGGTGTCATTTCCCGTGAAGCAAAATGATCGGCCACAGTAGCAAACCCCTGAGCTCCCCATTTTTTGTACACTGCGGTACTTCCGGGAGAGAACAATACGAATGGCCGATTGTTTAATTCGTTGGCAATCCAGTTGTCTATCTTGGTCTGTTCCTGAGGGGCAATTGAGAGAAAGAGTTCGTATAGTTCGAGGGCAATGCCCAGCGGTTCAACAATATCGAACTTTGCTGTAGCGCTGTAGATCATATCGGTTCCCTCTTTGGGACCAACTTTTACGTTGTAGGCGAGCGGAATGTTTCTTCGTTCTCGCACGTAGCCGACACGATATTTTGCACAACTGGCCAAACAGAGCTGTTGCGAACTGAGCATGTACTGCTGATCAATCACGATATCGAATCGTTCCGTAAACATCTGAATCCACGTTTGAATGCGTTGGATTCCGTAAGCAAAGCCACTCTTTTTGGGGATCGAAATAATTCGGTCGATCAGCGGGTGATCGCGGAGAACTTTGTGGTACGGGGCCTTTGTTAAAAAAACGATCTCCGCGTGAGGAAATCGTTTTTTAAGAGCACCGAAATAGGAGGTAGTGAGAAACACATCTCCGAATGGTTGCAGTTGAATAACACAGATTTTTTTAATCTTTTCGACGTTGATATTCACGCAGTAACGCCTTTGTAATCTACGTACTCTTTCTCTTCGACGAGCAGTGATCCGTGAGCCAGATTGATCGCTTTTTTCACATCAGCACGGTCATCGTTTACAAAGAACACCGAACGGGCAAGTTGAATAAACTCTTCATCCCACTCTTTGTTATACTCCTTGATGCGAATGTCATCTTCGATATGCCAGAGTTTCAGATTGATCTCTTTGAGTTTTTTGTAGTTTGTATCAGCGGAGGTGAAACCGATTTTGCCCAGTTCTTCGGTGAGAAGGTCGTATTCAGTGCGAATGTTTTTTAGTTTCGCTTCGTCCTTGACCTTTTCACATTTGATCTCGAGAATGGTAACTTTGTCAACAACTTCGCCAAGTGATACTTCAACAACCATGGGATACCTCTTTCCAATTTTTTAACTTCCCGCGGGAAAATAGCTTTCGGAGCGCGATTCACTCAATCTGTTTTACTACAAAACGATTCAACGGCAAACTGCGAGTTGAATCTTGAATCTTGAATCTTGAATCTTGAATCTTGAATCTTGAATCTTGAATCTTGAAT
>DYSA01000292.1 GCA_020726425.1 Fibrobacter succinogenes
CATCAAGTCCCATGAACAACGTAGTTCCCGGCATTGGAAACCCCAGTTTCTCTTCATATCGAACATCAAAAAGATTTGCAACACCAACAAGAGCAATGATTTTCAACTCTGGACGAGAGAGCACCGGTACCGATCCGGTTAGATCAACAGTAGTAAACCCTTCGATAGGTGCGAGCACTGCCGGCGGAGTTGCAGGTTTCCCTTTTGCTGGGACAGATGAAGGGAGTGAGAGTGTTCCATCGACGACTTGCTTATCGCTCACATGGCGAATCTTCAACTGCGAAGTCACCCCACTTGAACCAGTAAATTGTACCGAAGCATTCAATTTGTGCTCTGGAAGTTCAGATAACATTTCAGGTTGAACCACATAAACATCCAAAACATCACCCTCTTTACGAGTTGTTTGGTATGCATAGTTTGCGTTTATTTTTACATACGAAGGAAATGCATAACTTCCCTCCAACTCTAAACCTTTAAAATTCACATTATCGATATTGTATATACAGTGATCTGGTTGAGCACCCATAAGTGAACGAATATAATCGGAAATCGAATAGTAATAGGCACGAGCTTGAAGCGCAACTCTATTTGAAAGAAGCTTTTGAGAAACAGATCCTTCAACCTGAAATGCTTTTTCAGGTTTTAATACAGAATGATCACTGAGATCTTGGTAGCCAATATAGTAGAAATGGTATTCAGTACTATTCGGCATGCGAGTCACATATGCACCATCAATACCCAATGTTCCGTTTTTCCAAAAATGAGCATCAACTCCGATATTCTGACTAAAGCCATTTTGCTCATGATCATCGCGATAATCGGGAACCACTTTACCATTTTGAGTGCGCTTAATCGTGTCTCCAACTCCATGGAACCGATCAAATCGCAAACCCGCATGAATATCGATCAGTGTGTCGAGCAGTGTAAACTCATCTTGAGCATATACACTAAGATAGTTCGCAATATTTGTAAAATGAGGTGAATCTTCAGGCGAGAACCGGAAATATGAACTATCGATCTGGCGAACATCATACGTATACGAGTTCAACTCTTGACCATCGATTCCATAACTCACAGAATGAGATCCAAACTGCTGATCAGCGTTTACTTTCCAGCCGCCAGTAAAATCTTCAGGCTTGGAAAACCGTTCAATTACCAGTTTATTCGTGTCTGTAATTGCATAGAAATACTCGGTGCGCGATTGATCATTCAAAAAACCACTCACGCTTACTGATCCACTTTTCAGTCTCTTTGACAGAGAAAAATCATACTGATCGCGAATATTAATCCAGTGGGATCGATCGCCGTACATCTTATCTTTCCCCAACCAAACGAGTTGAGTACCATTAGAACTCACCGACTTAGATTCTGGGTAGGTTGGATCGTAGGTACTTAAAGAGCTTACATTTTCAATATTAAATCCGAAGTCAGTGAAAGAGTGAACAAGCGATCCTCGCAAATCAATGTCCGCTGGAAAATGAATGGTGACATTCCCGCCAATCGTATTTCGCGTTACATCATTATTACGAAGAAATCCATCACTGTTCCAATGGCTAAGATTGATGGCATAATCGGCGATTTTTCCAATTGAATTTTGATGAGAAAAAGATCCATCAAAAGATTGATCGAGAATCTGCTTATCATTCCACTGTGGGGTCACGCCATAGACGAATCGAGCACGATTTTGAGACGCTTTTTTGTCACTGATCGTGGTGATTTTTATAACTCCTGCGAGTGAAGAACCATACGCCGCAGTCTTTGAACCTCGAATAACTTCAATTGATTCAATCTGATCTGCTGGAATTGCATTCCAGTCAATGATATCACCACCAAAAGAACCGGCACCATTAAGCATCCGACCATTAAGAACCACCGCAATCCGAGTTTCATCAAATCCGCGAAGAAACACACCTCGTGATTGAACGCTATTACCACGACGAACAATATCAATCCCTGCGATATCTGCAAGAAGAGATTCAACGGTGCGGGAACTGGTAAGTTTGGAGATTTCGTCGCGCCCCAAAACAGTGGAAGGTGTTTCGATTATTGTATCAGAAACTGAAAGCGTATTTAAATCAACTACATTGGTTTCTGCTTGAATTGCAGACACACAAACAACAGGAATGAGCAATGAACGTAATTTCAAAATATCTCCAACAATGAATCCATACCTAATCTTCCGAACAAAACTGTTTCATAATTGAGAAACAGTTTCTCTAATATACTTTTTCGGTTCACTATAGAAGTCCCCCTTGAACCTCTTAATCGGCGCGATAATCAGTGACCAATATCACATGCAAGCATTGCAATTTTGAGAAACAGTCGTTATCTGTGTTCGATTTCAGTTCACCGATATGACAGTGGTTAGAGTTCAAATTATTTTCGTAACTACACAGGAACTTTACAATCAATGAACGTGGTATAAACAATCATAACAGGTTTCCAGACCTGTTACGCACAGCTTGAGGCTCCAGCCTCACAGTCGTGACGCGAGGCAGGAGCCTCGAATGCGGCATTCCAAGCGAGGACGCTTGGAACGAGTGCTTGAGCCAAAATTACACAAGCTCAGAAGAAACAGTTGATGTGATGATAACTATCAGGATGCAAATCACTCATAAAGCGAACTATACCGATTCATCGCGACAGTTCGCAGTACCGGTATTTATTTCATCCTAAGCGTTAGTTCCGCTCGAACTTGACGAAATCTGTCAAGAGTAAGATCGCGGTTCCTGCGCACAGCAAGAGCGGAATATTCTCGTGATTTTGCTTCGGCCTCGCAAATTTCTACGGCAAGGGCTTGTAGCCGTAACGCTGAGAGAAGTTCTTTAAATTCAGGATTTCGCAATGACATTAGCAATTCGATTACCGTATCATCACACACCGGATCACCTCGTGTGAACTCGGACGACACAGTCACCCCACTCTCTTGTAGTTTTTCCAACAGAAGCGATGCGTTTCGATAGTGATCAGACCGTTCAATTTTTTCGCGAAGAGGATGAATTTGGGCATGTTCAAGGCTGAGCAAGTGGATTGTAATATCTCGGAAAAAACGTTCTACTGTTCGATATAAAATCAGTTCACTCTGTTCAAAACTTTTCCACGAATCTTGAGAACAGAGCGCATTCCACCCTGAAATGAGTTCGGAAACAGCAGAATCATCTGAAAACTTTTCACTCGCCATAGCAACAAACTCAGTATGACTCAAATCATTAGCCGAGAACCGCGCATCTTCACGATCCTGCTGTTCAGCGGTAAGAATTTCAATGACCAGTTCAACGCCAGAAACCACGTTTTTTCGTTTCTTCAACTCACTATCCTGGTAAATCGAAGAATACAGTTTCATTGCCGCGGTATGCAAATGGCGACGAATTGACCGAAGTTCATCAATCAACTCACCGACCTTAGAATCTTGAATCATCATCTCCTGTTTATGATCCACGGCGCGCAACTCGGTTAATCGTTCGGCGATTCCAAGAATTTCCGCCTGTTTTTCAAACTCACCGCTCTCAAAACGGTTCATGAGCATACGGATGTGCTCCTCGTCCCACACATGCCCCGCCATTTCTCCTCGCGAATGAAAATCCGGTTTTCCATTCACCAGTTCACCAAGAATTTCAACAGAAGCGCGATAGGTGGGAATTGCGCGAATCGCCTCATCGACACTCATCCCCACTGCAGCAAGATCACCCACTTCATCAGAAACATAGAGATTGAGATTGTCGTCAAGACGGTC
>DYSA01000293.1 GCA_020726425.1 Fibrobacter succinogenes
GTTTTATATTGAGTTTGTAATACAAACAAGTTTGCAATCGAGCAAGAGTATGGACAGAACTCAGAGTGAAGCGTTAGAAAATCTTCGAATTGTACGGGAAACGATTGATAGATCAAAGTCAAATCTCTTTTGGAATGACTTTGTTGTAGAGTCGCGAAAACTTTTTCTACTTTCTGGGATTCTGGTTTTGATTGGTGCAATGTTAGCCCAGCTCTTTTTTGTGAATTCATTTCCCCTGTGGTCGCATATTGTCTTGTGGATTAGTGTACTTGCAATATCCGGAACATATAAGGGATCTATTTTTTCTCGCATGGGAAAGAAAAACGGGATTTCATACTGGGCATATCTGAAAAAAATCACGCCACGCGAATTTTGGATGATCGATATCCCTATGGAAATTACCGGGTTGACCGCAATCGTTTGCTGTATCGTCACGGGGCGATTTGAGTTTATTCTTCCCTTGATAATTCTCGGTGGCGGACACGTGATGAATGCTCTCGGGGTGCTATTTAAAACAAAATCATACAGCATTTTAGGATATGTGTGGCAGTTGATCGGCCTTGGTTCGTTTTTTATTCCTTCGCTATCACCACTTCTTCTCGTGGCTATAGCCTTCGGCGTAGTGATGATTCTTTACGGCATTTTCGCGGGAGGTCTCCGTGGCTGAAGATGCTGACAAAGAACGAGAAAGGTTGCTTAGTTCTCCCGTTCGACTGCGGATCATGGCTGCTCTTTTGGCTGGTGAAGTGGTTGAGTTCACGGCACTTCTGGAATTTCTCGACCTGACCCGCGGGAATTTGAGTTCTCACATGAAGCAACTCAGTGAGGCGGGATATGTCTCAATCATAAAAGAGTTTGCGGGAAAAAAACCGCGTACAACATACGAAATTACCGAGATCGGTATTCGCGAGTTTGAAATCTATATCTCTATTTTAGAATCAATTATCGGCCCACTGAAAAAAGGAGTTTCCCCATGAAAAAGATGCTCATGACTATTCTGTTTTGTGCCGTGAGTTCACTGTTAGCGGATGATCTTTTGGGGCGAATCATTGCTTCGTTCGATGATCTTTACAAAAGCAGTACCGCTCAAGGGAGTATGACCATGTATATCAAAACTCCCCATTGGGAACGGACCATGACAATGCAGACCTGGTCAAAAGGAAATGATCTCATGCTGATTAAGATTCTCACGCCCACCAAAGAACGGGGAGTGGGAACGCTGAAGGTCAAGAACAAGATGTGGAACTATCTTCCCAAGAGTGACAAAGTAATTCTCGTTCCGCCGTCAATGATGATGGGAGGTTGGATGGGTTCGGATATCACCAATGACGATCTGGTTGGCGAATACACACTTGCGGAAGATTATACAATTGAACTTCTTGCACAGAATCCGAAAACGCCGGGGATTCGCCAGATCAAATGTACTCCCAAAGCGGGGCGCAGCATAATCTGGGGATTCATTCTTATTTCGGTGGATGAAAAAACATTGATTCCGGTAAGTCAGAAAAATTATGATGAAAGAGCTAAACTGATCCGGACAACGAACTTTAAAGAGGTTAAACAGTTAAGCGGCAAGAGAATTCCTACGGTAATGGAAGTGATTCCAGAAAATAAGCCGGGACAACTAACTCGTATGACTTACAATGACATAGAGTTCGACAAGAGCATCGATGAATCGATTTTTACCCTTACTAAACTCCGTGAACCGGTGAGGGAGGCACAATGATCATTTCAAAAATGGCGTTTAGGAATATTTTCCGGCAGAGGCGTCGATCATTTTTGACTGCTCTCACTATGGCGGGAGGATTTTTTCTTGTGTCGATCAGTTTAGGGCTGAATTTTGGAATGTACAGCGACATGATCGAAACATTCACTCGTAAAAGTTACGGTCAGGTGAAAATTCACGAATCGACCTACCTTGAACAACAATCTCTCTACAAAACGATTTCTGACTGGCAACCGTTGGCTGAAAAGTTGAGATCGATTCCGAATGTTTCTGCTGTGGCTCCACGCCTTTACAGCGGGGGACTTTTTTCTGTAGGATCGCGTACCGCCATGGGAAGTCTCACGGGGATTGATCCGATTCACGAAGAACTGGCGTTTGGGTTTAATCGACATATAATCAGCGGAAATCCCTTAAACGATTCCGGGGGTGGCGTATTTCTCGGCGAAGGTCTGGCGAAATCCCTTCGCGCTACGGTCGGCGATACTCTTTTTGTGCTCACTCAAGGTGCGGACGGTTCTATGGCGAACGAACTCTATCCGATCGTGGGAGTCGTTAACACCGGCAGCGACATGAATGACAAAGTCTCAGCCTATCTTCCCTTGAAAACCATGCAAGAACTTCTCGTACTGGAAAACCGCGTCCACGAACTGGCGCTTCTCAGTGGAAAAAAAGGGTGGTCAGAAAAACTTGCCACCGTTGTAACTCCCTATCTTCCCGAAGGAACGAAAGCTTTTCCGTGGCAGGAGTTTCTTGCGTCGTTCAAGCGAGCTATGAAAGCTGACCAAGAGAGCGGATATGTATCCCTTGTACTGATCATGGCGATTGTGGCGGGAGGAATTTTGAATACCGTGCTCATGGCGGTATTGGAACGTCGTCGCGAATACGGACTTCTGAAAGCATTGGGAACTACACCACGGCAGATTTTTGCACTGGTGTTTTCCGAAATGAGCTACCTCTCTTTTATTAGTATCGGAATCGGATCGCTCTTGGCACTTCCGGCGAACATCTTTTTTGCGGTTCACGGAATTACTCTTCCCGAACCGATGACCTATGGCGGAATGAATTTTTCGGTGATGCATGGCGAAGTAAGCGTTGCGGCATTTTTGATTCCCGCAATCTTGGTTATGATTTCGACAATGATCGTGACGGTGTATCCGGCCTTGATGGCGGCTAAAACGACACCTGCTGATTCGATGCGGAAGAATTAGAACATCTGTTTATATACATCATAAGGAATTGATATGACATTTTTAAAGATAGCTTGGAAAAACCTGTTCAGAAACACTCGGCGAACGATAATCGCGGGAAGTGGGATTGGAATGGGACTCGCAGTTCTCATTTTTGCGGATTCATTTATGGCTGGCATGAGTGATAACATGATTGACAATGCTACGGGAACGTTTCTCGGTCATGGCCAGATTCACGCACCGCTGTTCCGTGAAAATGGTGAAGTGGAACACGCAATTATCAATCCTGAAAAGACAATTCGCCGGATTGATTCGATGCCTGAGATCAAGGATCATTCGGAACGAGTGATAATTCAAGCACTTGTAGGATCGGCATCTAAATCACAGTCCATTGCGCTTTGGGGAGTAGATCGAGATCAGGAGAAAAAGCTCTCCATGATGGATGATCGCTTATCACCAAAGAGTGAATACCTTCCGCGAGAAAATTCGATTCTGATTGGACAGGGATTGGCGGATGAATTGGGGATTGTTCTGGGAGAACGACTTATCATCACTGCAGCCAAGGCGGAAACCGGCGAACCGATGCAGGAACTCTTTATCGTCGATGGAATTTACAGTTTTGGTTCCAAAGAGATGGATATGGCTGTGGCGATGGTGAACCGTCCCGCAGCGCAACGATTGATTGGGTTTTCGGACAATCAGTTTCATGAAATTGCTTTTACTCTAAATGATCCATCGCTCGCGCAAAACAAAGATCTTCCTCTGTGGAACACGATAGGCGGTGAGAATCTCGCCGAACCGTGGGTGGTA
>DYSA01000294.1 GCA_020726425.1 Fibrobacter succinogenes
AAAAATAACAAAAGGAAAAGAAGTATTATTGGTGCTATCGGTATCCGATAAAATTCACCATCTCCTTTTCCTTCGGTCTTGACTAGAAAGTGCCGTTTGAATTTCAAACGCCTAGAACCTCATCATCAACGCGAGTAACCGGTTCAGATGCAGAATTTTTCTCTGCATCGTAAGCATCCTGTTTTTCCTGAGCTTCAATGCGAATGCGTTCAATTTCAAGATCCATGGCCTTGATTTCAGCATCAAAAGCATCAATTTTATCAACAAAACTAATCACAGCAATATCATCTCCGGCGCTGTTGCCTTTTCCCGATTTTACCAAGTCGTATAGTCTTACGCCAAGATCATTCTGAACTGTCTCGATTTTTTTCTTAACAGTGAATTGATCAACTTTCAATTTACCGATTTTTGAGTATTGTTCGATCTTATTTGCGGAAAACACAGCTCCATCTTTGATGCCGCTTTTCATTTTTGTCCAGAAATCTTCCATTTCACTCTCCTTAAAAAACAATTCAGATGTACATTGAAATATAGCTTCCTGCAAGCGGTTCGGCGTACCCTGGTTAGTTGAAAAGATTCTTAAAAAATGACCGCGCACTTTGACGAATAATCCGTTTATCAACTTTAACCGAATAATTATCCCGAAAACCCTGAACAGTTCCGGTGAATTTTTTCCCACCGGTTAATGAATCATCATCAAGTCCTCCCCAGATAATGCGAGGAACCGACTCTTTCATCGTTTGAGGAACCACTCCAACAACATCAAATCCATACCGCCCCGATTTGAGAGAGACTTCGCCTTTTCCCGCAACATCGAGCAATTGACTTTCAGCATTGAGAGAATCCACTTTGATTTCTCTATTCACAATGGAAAAAGGAACTTCGATGTGATCGAACTGAACATTTTCAATACCAATGAGTCGCAATGTTTGGCGAAGTTCTGACAGAAGGTCGCTTTTGTGATCCTCAAACTTTTTGATTTCTACTTTCCCCGAACCTTCGAGAATCGTATCACCTTGCAACTTCGCCGAAGCCTCAAGTGAGAGTTGCCCATCAATTTTATATGGACAAAGCAGAGCGATCTGGCACTTTGATGCTTTGAAATCAATAGTGACAACTCGTTTTTGTGAAAGATCATAGGAGAACTCGGATCGCACAGAACCGCGAGCAACTTTTCCATTGAAATTCCCGACAACCTGATTCTCATGTATCTTGAACTTTGCAACTTGATTTTCAAGAATACGCGTAAACACCGTGCAAGTGTCGATTTCAACTACGCCAGAAATCTTGCCAAGTTGTTTTTTCACCACTATATCTGCAGATCCAACGGGAACGGTTGCAATAGTTCCGGAAAAATGTTCTAAGTTGATTGACTTAAATCCTCCACGAAAGAGTTCATTCGCCAATGAATCAAGTACGAGATTTTTCAGTTGGTGGCGAAGCACTAGTTCTTTCTGTTTCAGATTGATCAATTTAGGCAGTGAACCGCGAATCGTCACCTTATCTATGGCGTAGGAGTTTGAATCAGTGGTGACCACGACAGAGTTGAGTCGCAGTTCTCCCATGCCACGGACGGATCCATTTTTACATGAAATTGTCACTTTCTCTTTCCCAACAATGCAGGAAATTGGTTTGATTTGCTTAACAGAAAAAGGAATTGACAACACCACCACAATCGCCACTAACAGAACGAGAATCCACTTTATTTTCATAATATCAGCCCTATTTATGTATTTTACGCTCATTCCTTTGAAAATATACTTCACCATCACTGCAGAATTTTCTAAAAGAGTCTCACGACAAGGAGAATTTCGGCATGAAAACAACCCTTTTAATTACCCGCGATCGACCACTTTACAATCGTCTTGCCCGCGAACAGATTCGGGAAATGCAAGTAACGTATACCGACTCGCTCGAAAGTGCAGAAGGCCTTTGTGAACTTCGTCCCATTTCGACACTAATCATCGATGCAGATACAATCCCCTTTGATTCTCTCTCGTTTTTTAGACGGTGTCGTAAAACGATGGGTTCTACCAAAGTCTACATCATTCACTCTGAAGATCTCCCTTTTGACATTCAAGAAGATCTTTCCGAACTTAATGTTACCACGGTGGAAAAGCCCGCACTCATTTCCGAAATACTTAACACAAGAACAGCTCCTCGGAAAAAAACGCGCAGTGTTGAAACCGTTCGTACCGATGAAGATCTGCTTGTTGAAATTATGGGTGGATCTCCTTCGATGGAAAAAATCGCCCGACTTCTCGTTAAAGTAGCTCCATCTTCTGCTACAATTTTATTGGGTGGAGAAAATGGTACGGGGAAAGAGTATTTCGCGACAATCATTCACAAGCTCTCTAAACTTCAAGGAAAATTCGTTCCCGTAAACTGTGGTGCAATCCCTGAATCACTGTTTGAAAGTGAACTTTTTGGCCATAAAAAAGGCGCATTCACTGGCGCAGACCAAGATCGAATCGGACTTGTTCAAGAAGCTGATGGCGGCACGCTGTTTCTCGACGAGATCGGCGAACTTTCACTCTCCATGCAGGTGAAACTTCTGCGCTTTCTCCAAGAAGAAAAATTCAAACCTGTTGGTGAAAGCGCAGAACGAAGCGCTTCATGCAGAGTAATTTCTGCAACAAACCGAGATCTTAAAAAAATGGTTTCCGAAGGCACTTTTCGCGAAGATCTCTTTTATCGTATCCATGTTTTCCCCATAACTCTTCCGCCACTTCGCGAACGCAAAGAGATGATTCCTCGCCTGGTCGAACTCTTTCTCCACACTTTTAATGAAAAACAAGACAAAAATTTAACCGGTTTTTCAGCAGAAGCGGAATTTCTTCTTTCAAGACACCGGTATCCAGGGAACATTCGCGAACTTCAAAATATTATTGAATATGCAACGATTCTTGCCACAGAACCGACAATCACCATTCACGATCTTCCCGAATACCTCCAACTGATCACGGGAATCACGGATCAACGAGAAACGCAACTTTCGATTGGGTGGAATCCGGGCGAATCGTCAACAAAACCCGATGTAGCTGAAATCAAACGAGAAGGTTTTTTTGTTGGTGAAGACATCACGCTTGAATCGATGGAACTGAAATACATGGAGTATATTCTCAAAAAATGCCAAGACAATCACTCTGAAGCAGCAAAAATTTTGGGAATTTCGCGATCGACACTGTGGAGAAAATTGAAAGGCTAATACTCATGGAAATTAGAATTTACTACGAAGACACCGATTGTGGTGGAGTTGTATATCATTCAAACTACCTGAAATACATGGAGCGAAGTAGAACGGAGCTCCTGCGTTCTATAGGTCTCGATCTCGCTCATTACCACACAAAGGGTTTGCTTTGGGCAATCACGGAAGTGAACATTAAATATCGTTACCCCGCTCGTTATAATGATTTATTGTGGGTTGAATCTAAAATTACGGAAGTTTCATCGTATCGCGTAGAGTTTAAAACTGAAATTTTCAATCAGAATGGTGTTCTCTGCGCTCACGGAAATGTGAAAATGGTCGGATTCTATTCAGAAACAGGAAAAGTTGCTCGATTCCCCGACGAAATTTTATCTATCTTAGAAGAAAATTGTATCAGAGGTATAAAATGATTAAAAGTAAGAAGTTGTACTCATCGCTCCTCGTGACTGTAACCGCAACTCTCGCCCAGTTCAATTCTCCTGTTGATCCCCTTTCCCTTGCTAA
>DYSA01000295.1 GCA_020726425.1 Fibrobacter succinogenes
TGTTCCCCAAAACCACGCTCCTTCTTACACCTATGGATATGGATCGGGTGAAATATCCGTTCCGAGTCGAAGGAATTATCACCGACCGTGGAGAAACGATCATGCTCAACACGGTAAAAACAAACGACTGCGCCGCATGGCTTGTTGAAAATGGCAAAGTCCCTTCGCTGAAAGGGTGGAACCTCGTTCGCCGAGAAATTACCGTTGGCGATAGTCGCTTTGATCTTCTGCTGGAAAAAGATGGCGAAAACCTCTACTGCGAAGTGAAATCGTGCACACTTTTCGGTGGAGAACTCTGCATGTTCCCTGATGCGGTGACCGATCGAGGGCGACGCCATGTTCAAGAGCTCGGCGATATGGCACGAGCGGGAATCAAGACCGCCGTTCTATTTCTGGTTCATTCTTCTCTAGTGAAATCATTTTCTCCTGATTACCACACCGATCCGGCGTTTTCACAAACACTCTATGAAAATCGTCATGACATCGTGATCATTCCGATGGCAATTGGATGGAACGCGACGCTATCGCTCACTGGAGAAATGAGAGAACTTCCGATTCGGTGGGATTTGTTTGAGATTCATGGGAGTGATGATGCAGGGCACGTTCTATTTATGATTGAATTGGATCGCGATCATTTGATTGATTGTTGCCCTTTCGGTGAACAAAACTTCTCAAAAGGATTTTATATCTCAATCGAATCAGTTCAAAATGGATTAGCAAAAAGAATCGAACAACTTCGGCGAATTCGGAAATCGAAAACATCACCCTTTGAGTATCTTCGCGAACAATCAACAGTTGCAGGTGTTTGGCCGATTCGATCGAAAAATCTAGCTCCAGAACAGTTGCATGAAATGTGTGCGGCAATTGCACCGCGCACTATTGCTTTTGCAGACCAAACACTTTTCTACTTTGAAACAAACCCAACTCGAACTAGAAACCTTCAGCATTTTCTAACGAAAGTTCGCATGGAGATAGTGTAAAAATGGCCAAAGATTTCTCTTCGGCCATTTATAAGCATATCGCAGTTCTGTTTACAAGGTAAGCAGAAGATTCAGACTGAGCATGGGCATAACTTTAAAAGACACGCCATTTCCATAATTTTCCAGAGGATTTTTGTCGAGATTGATCCATTCACTCGCTACAAGGTTTGCCCGCTGTGAAGAGATGTTTTGAATCCCCATGTTGAAAGTTACCATCGATTCGAGGAATATTTTTTTATACCCAATAGCAGTGCGAACTTTTGGTCCACCAAAACTGACATAGGTTATATCATTCAGTACCGGAACTTCCACAGTTTGTGTCACATGAGGAAGAGTTATAGGCATCGCTATTGTACGTAACGTCTGTTCACGAACGAGCATGTACCCGGTTCCAACCCCGGCACCGATTTTCAAAACCTGTCCCAACTCGATGTCATAGCACCACTCATAAAATCCTCCAACCACCACAATTCCGGTTTTTTCGTCATACGTAGCACTCGGAGTATCTGTAAACATTCCGATTCCATCCAAACCGCCAAAAATCAGTGCAAGTTCATGAGAATTTGCACTCTGCCGAATCACACCAGCACTCAACCGAACTGCAGGGAGAATTGATTCGCCATTGCGAGCACTAAAGTACCCCGCCGAAAGAATCGCTTCTTTCGCATTTCCTCCCACACCGGCGGTGTTTCCTTTTTTCTTTGCCAGATTGACCGTATCGGGTTTACTGGTGTAGAACCATTTCTTTTCTTGAAGAATCACATCGGTATTATCAGCGGTAATCACAATCTTGTCTTTTCCAAGAACTTTACCATCCATGATAATTGTGCCTCTGTTGTGGTGCGAGAAAAGTGTCAACTCTTTGGGTTTTTCGATGGCAACAGGAACAACGGTATCAACCACGACTTTTTGAGATTGAGTTTCTACAAACAGTGTGGAATCTTCTTTCGCTTTAGCTGGTTCTACGACCTGCTTATTGGAGAGTGTTGCTGCGATATAGGGCATAGAAACGGTGAGAACTTTTTCGATTGTTCCCTCTTGATTGTGATCCACAGTTTTGTCGATTTTTGAAGAGGTCACGTCGATCATGCGAACTTCCACGTAGTAGATCGTCCCCAGTTTCCCTACACTTCCGGCGATCATTTTTTGTACGCCGAGCAATTGTCCCACTTCAACCGCGCACTCCGAAGAGGTACAACCGGTCTGTTGGAATCCCTGCTCTTGAAGGATCGCTTCCATTTCACCGCGGTCAAGAACAGTATACATTCCCTGTTTGACCAACTCAGAACTGAGTTTTTTCGTCAGAATCTGCGCTTCTTGTGCTGAAATTTCAATTGCGTCTAGATTGAGAATCGCAATATTTGTCTTTGATGAATTTTGATCTTGCGCTGACAGGCATGACACAATTGCTAACATCAGAATAAATAGTTTCATATATCCCCCCTAGGAAACTCTCATTATGGAAAAGAGTATACTGGGAATCGGCAAAAGTTACAAGTGAAAAGTTGGTTAGAAGAACACTATTTCATTCTTAATCACGACATTTATTACACATTTCTGTGTCGATTAAGGTCACCGTTTTTCCTTCCCACGTGAGGGCTCCGCAATCTTGAAGCTTTCTGATCGTTCGCGAAAGCGTTTCAGCGGTCGTTCCGATTGCCGAAGCGATCTCTTTTTTTGAAAAACCCGTTGTAAACGTCGTAGAGTTCCCAAAATGTTCCTTAAAAAACTGAAATAAGCGATCGACAACATCAAGTGTCGAAACGTGCTGTACCTGTTGGGTAAGGTACCGAAGTTTCATCATAATCAAACGGATAAACGCATCGCGAAACGCCGGTTCTTCGAGCAGGCCAAGGAACTCTCTTTTTTTAAATGAGAAAAGCTGGGAATTTTTAAGGGTAATCGCCGTGGCAGGATAGAAATCGCGTTCAAAGAGAATCACTTCGCCAAACATCTCTCCCGGCTTAATCATTTTTAGAACAACTTCCTTTCCATCGCTTTTAACCGTTGAAACTTGTACCGATCCTTGAACGAGAATGAATACGTGTTCTCCTGCCATTCCCTCCAAAAAGAGTGCCTCTTTTTTTTCTACCAAGTGATTTGTGGTGATTTTGGCAATTGATTCGAGTAATAGTGCGGGAAGATTTTCAAAAAGTGAAATACGAGACAGAATACCAACTTTATCAACCATAGTAGAGAGCCTTCGCTAAATAATTCCAAACCGTACATCCAACAACCGGATTTTTTGGGTGAATAGTAAGATACACTCAGCCTTACGTAAACGCCAACCAGATCAGTGAATGTATTTTTGGCTTACAATTTTTTCGAAGGAGTTTCCCCAATGAACGTACAGACCCATTTAAAAATCAATCAATCACTCTGCGGAACGCCGATTGAACTCTCTGAAGGATCAGCAAAAGTTTCGTTCACCACCAGTTCACTTATGGGATCCGATAGCTACGGGCTGGTACACGGAGGATTTCTATTTGGCCTCGCTGATTACGCGGCAATGCTCGCCGTAAATGACCCCAATGTGGTTCTTGGTTCAGCGGAATCTAAATTCCTTAAGCCAGTCGCAGTTGGTGAAACGGTCATAGCCTCAGCACAGATTGCATCAGAATCTGGGAAAAAACGGATAGTCACCGTGACCATAGCTCGCGACGAAGATCCTGTTTTCACCGGAACATTCACCTGCTTCGTTCTCGAAAAGCATCTTTTGGAACAGTAGCAAT
>DYSA01000296.1 GCA_020726425.1 Fibrobacter succinogenes
AACCCAAGGAGAACACCCAATGCCTCAATCATATTCCAAATGTATCGTTCATATTGTCTTTGCCACCAAGTACCGCCACAACTCCATTCCCACAAAAATCATCCCTGAACTTCACGCTTACATTGCCACGATCTGCCGAAGAAATGAGTGCGAAGCATTCAAAGTTGGTGGCATTGAAAACCATGTGCATATTGCCGCTTCACAGTCGCGAACGATCACTGCGTCAAAGCTTCTTGAAGAGATCAAAGCGTACTCTTCGAAATGGATGAAACAACATAATCCTCAATTTGCATGGCAGGATGGATATGGACTATTTTCTATCAGCCCGAGTCATCTTCCACGGCTTGTCAGATATATCGAAAATCAGGCGGAACATCATGCAATTCGCACATTTGATTCTGAACTGGAACGACTCGCAAAAATCTACGGCGTTAAAATTGATATGGAACATGAGCAATAGTATGCGTTTTCGATCTCCTCTGTTCTTTCTTTTCCTCTGTATGGTGGGGAATTCATTCGCCCATTCCAAAGAGATTGACTCGGTTCAATTTGAAACGATTCTTCTCGAACCGATTGCCTTTGATGCTCCGTTCAATACCGGGGAGAATCACTCTTGGCCTTCCATGAATCAGTCGCTTTCACTTACTGCTTCGGTATTTGAACTTTCTGGGTATGGTATTGATAAGATTACCACAAAAATTGAATCTCCGGCGGGGAAAATGGCTTCACGGATTGGCCTTGAAACAGCACTTCTTGGAGCGATGTTTTACCTTCCCGGCGGAACGACCTGGCTTCACGAAGAGTTTCACCGAGCGGTATTGAATACCAGCGGCATCGAGTCATATAACTCTATGTATGATTTTAACATTGATATAACATCGGTTTCAGTGAACCACGTTTCCGATTCTGCGCTGATCAATCTGAAATCAGTTCATGCCGAAGAGAGTGTTCGGCTGGCTGAAGCTGGTCATGAAGGGCAGATCGTTTTGGTTGATCATCTCTTGGAAAATTCATTTTTCACCAAAGGAAAAAATTTACTCATTCCCGCATGGTTTGAGTTGATTGAAAATACCGGCTATATGTTCTATTGTCTCAGTGAGGCCTCTGACAAAGAGATTGTGGAGTTCAATCACTTAGAAACGGAACCGGATTTTCGCGATATCGTAGGATGGGATTATACGGCTTGGGTCTATGATCTTCACCGGCCTAATGAACCCTACGGCGCCCGAGGAACTCACCTCACGGGAACCGGAGTTGATCGGTATGTTCGGTTTGAACAGCTTTCGGATGTGGAAAAACAGTATCTCACGGGGCAGAGCTGGCTCTCTCTGGTGAACTTGGTTCGCCCACAACTCTACGGATTCAATCAGTTTAATGGTTCGCTTGGGGGAAAACCTTGGCGGATCATGGGATCATTGGAACACCACTTAACATCCTTTGGAAATCAGATTAGTGCGCGTGTTTTGGCTGAGCGCGATAAGGTACAATTCACCGGACGAGTATCGATAAACTCGAGCGATCATCTTCATCTTCCGGAACTCGCCGTGGGAATAAGAGATGTTCATGTGGGATCAGAACACTCACCGTTCTACTGGTCTCCTTCGATTGCCGTTGGATTCCAACCAGATGAGTTGCGATTTGATTCTCGATCTGCGCAGTTTGGGGTGTATACACATCAAAAAGTTGAGCTTACTCGCACAAAACAGTGGGGGATTTTCGCTCAACTGGAAGCAAAAAACAGTGGCTGGCAGGCAGGGGTGGTCGATCTCAGAAAGGGAATATCCGGGAGTCTCGGATTGATCTGGCGGGGGAAATCATAACGCCACTCTATTGTTCATTGTCGATTATTTTCCCAAAACCTATCTTTGCACCTCAATAAAAAATCAAACTTACCAACGGTGATTCCATGTATAGACTTCTTGTTCTCGATCTCGACGATACTCTTCTCAATAGTAGTGGTGAAATTTCCGCAGTGGATCGCGATGCGATTCTGGCGGTTCAAGAAAAAGGAGTGAGAGTTGTTCTTGCTTCGGGACGACCTACCGGTGCCATGGTTCGGTTCGCTCAAGAACTGCGACTCGATCATCACGACTCCTATCTCATCTCCTTTAACGGCGGGGAGATTGTTTCCGCTGCCACCGGGGAAATTCTCTTTGAAAAATCATTGAGCAAAGAGGAAATTGCGGATCTCTACGAGTTCTCTCGAGCAGAGAATAGTTCAATAATCACCTACAGGGGAACTCACATTATCAGTGAAGATTCAGATCAATATATCGATTTTGAATTGAATCTAACTCGTATGAATTTTCAGAAAGTGGATTCATTTCTCGATGAAGTGCAGTACAGCGCGATCAAATGTATTCTTCTCGCAGAACCTTCGCACCTGAAAATGGTAGAAGCAAAAATGAAAAAGGAATTTTCTGATAAATCCGTGTCTATTTCAAAACCATTTTTCCTCGAAGTGACCGCTGCGGGAATCGATAAAGGCCACACGGTAGCTCGACTCTGTGAAAAACTGGGCATCGATTCTTCGGAAGTAGTCGCCGTGGGAAATGCAGAGAATGATCTCTCCATGATTGAGTTCGCCGGTTTGGGATTGTGGGTGGCGAATACGGATGAACCATTGCAGCTCAAAGGAGATGGCGTGGTTCCTTCATGTGATGAGGGCGGGGTGGCATTTGCGATAGAAACGTATCTGATGGATCAATAGATGGTACTTTTTTTACTCCTCCAGTGTTCTATTACCTCTTAATAAAAATGGCGAACTATTGTTAGTTCGCCATTTTTGAACAAAAAAGGGAGTTTTTAGAGTGCCGTAGTATCTTTCTCTTTCGCTGTCGCTTTTCGTGTTCTCGAAGATTTTGCCGCAGCTAAAAAATGGTTTACTAATGATTCAATCTGAGCCGCCAATGGTTCAAATTCTGTCGGGCTAACACGGGCCTTGTATTCGATATAACCAAGTACGCTCGTGAGTTCGAAGGAGAGTTCTTTCAGTAGAGGAAAGATTTCTCCGCGAAGTTGTTGTGAACGCTCTTCATTCTGACTGGTACGCATTTTTTCAAAGTCAGCTTCCACTTTTTTCAATTGAGTATACCGTTTTGCCGCCGATGTTTTAGCGATTTGTGCGGCGAATGGTTCCATTGCAGTAATAAATCGAGCGAGCTGAGCACTCTCTTCGGCATAGGGCGCTCTGGTATTTACTACTGTTGCCCGCACAGTGGGAAGTACTTCTTGAGCAGCTTCGGCTGCCTGAGGATTTTCATCGGCGAAATCGATATCATCTTCGAGATTACTAACAACAAGGCTGTAGAGTCTGTCGCGTTTCCAATCTGTTGCCGAAATTAGTTCTGAAAATGCACCTTTGGTGATACGGCTTTTTAGTACTGTAATTCGGTCGAGAATGCCAGCGATAGTTGGTAAGGTACTTTTGAGTTCCGAACCCTCAGTGGCAAAGGGCAAGATGAGGGTATACGTATCCGTTCCCAACTGCACCAAAGTATCAGAACTGAGTGTGTTTGGAGAGATCGTTTTAAATCGAGATGGCATGTGTACTCCTTCTTTATAGATACATGCTTGATTGTAGAAAAGATAGTATAAATTGGTATCTCTTGCACAGAAAAATAATGATTTGAAAAGAATTGTTACTTTTCATCATTCCAAAACTGCTCCTGCAAGTTACGGCAGAGGTTTTGTCATTCCAAAACTA
>DYSA01000297.1 GCA_020726425.1 Fibrobacter succinogenes
AACTTGTCCGCGAATGCCATTTTTGAGAGCTGAAGCGACCGATGAAAATAAAAAATCCAATTGTTCGTGCCGGCGTACACTTCGATAGGCGGGTGAAATAGCGTTCTTTTCTTCGATATTCCGGGGATCGCCTGTGGAATAAAACCGGTTGCAAGCTCTTCTAAAGAGCCAAATTCAGGGAGTATACGAAGTTTGCCCGAACCGTGTTTTTACGTCCTTTCGATAACGTTAATCTGTTGATTTCAATGTAAATGACGCAGGCTTTTGATGAGGGTTATAGTCTATAGAAAAACAAGCGCTCGTACCTCGCCGCTACCCGCCCGCTCATGCTTAGCCGGAAAATCCCCAAGACAGAAGAAGCGGCGCTCACGCTGCCGATTTTTATCGGGGGGAAACACAACGGAAACCGAGACCGTAGTCCACATCCGTGGGATCGCTGTAGTAGCGATTCGCCGAACGCAAGTTAGCCGGAGCGCCGTACCCGCCCCCGCCACGACTGACGCGGTACGAACCAGTTGAAGCACCCCGTGGGTCGGTCTGAGATCCGCTACCATAACTGCCCATCCAGTCATTGCACCACTCCCACACATTGCCAGTCATGTCGTAAAGGCCATAGCTATTCCTGTTAAATTGTGCCACTGGTGCAATCATTGCATATCCATCATCACAATTGCTTGTCGTCCAACTACTCCACTTGCGTTTTGCACTTTGATCCGCCCCATTGGAATAGGTACAACCGCCGTCATCGTAGTCACCCCATACAAATTTTGTCGTTGTGCCAGCACGGTTTGCATATTCAAATTCAGCTTCGGTGGGTAAGCGATACCCATTTGCGCTAAAATTGCAGGCACCAGTGCTTTCGTTGTAGACCGGTGTCAATCCCGCTTCACGGCTGCGGGCGTTACAGTATTTGATCGCATCGAACCAGGTTACATAATTCGCTGGATGTGTGGGATTTTCATCGGTACAATATTCTCCAGAGCAATTATTCCACGGTTTTGTTCCCATGAGGCGAGAGTATTCCCACTGGGTCACTTCGGTGGAGTCCATGTAAAAACTACTCACCGTGACGGAGTGAACCGGTTTTTCATCATCCTCTCCGTTGGTCGATCCCATCTGGTAAGTTCCTGCGGGGATTAGTTTCATACCGTATTTGCTTGATCCACCTTTCTGCATTTTTGCAGAAATGGAAGCGACCGAACCTTCGACCAAGGACAAAACGGGTTTGCTTTGACTATACCCAGAAGCATCCACGGTTATCGATCTTGTGCAGAGCGGAACCGTCCCACTGAACGGCGTCTCTCCAAGAATCTTTCCGTTTTCATCTAAAATTTTTGCAATCAGATCATCGCCGGTGATTGCATCAATGGCAGTAACAGAAATTCCCGCGGTACGACTATTCATTGTTTGATTGATGGTTCGCGCAACACCCGATTCAATATTGATCGAACTGGTAGCTTTCAGCCAACAATCATCACCAAGAATAAGTTCATGACCACCTTCAGAAACACGGCGTGAAGCGATTGGTGTTGAACCAATCGGCGAACCATCCAACTGAACAGGGATTCCATCAGGCGTTGAATTAACCGTTAAAAATCCGTATGTCGGAACCATTTTAGCCGTAACCGTCTGACCATTTGAAGAAAAGGTAATATCTGATGCCGAAAGTTTATACTCATCAAGAGCCATAATCACTCGATGAGATCCCATAGGAAAACTTTTCTGAAAAGGTGTTGTTTTACCCATTGGCATACCATCAACCGATACCGATGCCCCCGCTGGATCTGATTCAAACTTGATAATTACCGCACCACTGGAAACAACAGATGTGTTTTTCCCCTGTTCAACATTTGTTGTTTCTGAAACGGTCATAGAACCAGCGCCGGAACTTTTCACGGGAATATCGGTTCGTTTCAGGGGAACGCCTGCCACTTTTGCCGCCAAGAGATCAAACTTTTTGATAATCTGATCCATGGTTCCCATTTCGGAGGCTTTGCCAATCGCTTTTCCTCCGCGAATATCGATAAGGGTGACATTCAAAATGGTTTGACCGCCCACCACGGCAATATCGCCAGAGATCAGATAGGGCGCGCCAATCGCACCGGCAATCTCCTGCATACAGGAACCTTCGGTACAGTCAACCAGCTTTTTGCGATCTTCTTGTTCTAGCATAGAACTGACATCATCTTCGGTGAACACATCCCACTCGGTCTGTTCTTTTAACTTGGAAGAGAACAACCCCGAGATTGTTCCACAGGTGGGACGGTCGATTTTCGCCGCCGCTGCCGCTCGAAAATAGGGAATAAACACCTTTTTACTTTGCGAGAAAACCAGCGCGGTACAGAAGAGAAGCGAGAGAACAATTTTGTTCATGGGTTATCCTTATATTGGTATAAATTGTAATGGATTCAGTCTATTACATTTGAATTGTTCTCATTACAAACTCTTTTAGTTCTGCGAGAAGTAAAAAGTATTGTTCTGTATCGGCGAGATCATCGTGAATAATCCCGTATCGACCTTCAACGGCGAAAAATGTAAGAGGAAGTAAATCTTTCATCGATTGAGGAATCACGATTGCAGAATCTTCAATCAGTTTGAACAGTTCGCGAAGATTGTGAGTTTTGGTGATATGAATTTGACTATATGAGAGCAGTGCTTTGAAAAACTTTTCCGTTGCCTGCTGACAATGAAAAAGAACAACTTCAAGATCCAGTTCTAAATCACCGGCTTGAAAATCTGCATAGAGGTGAGTTGCTGCGCGAAGATCTACCGACCCCTTATGAAGAAAAATTTCATACTGTTTCAAGAGTTCCACAGAACCACCCCTTTTTCGGCGATGTCGCGAAAGACAGAACCGTACTCTTTCGAATAAAAGGCAAACTCTTCAGAACTGGTGACAAGAATATCGCGACTGATTCCAATTCCATCGAGTAGCTCGTCGATTCTGAGCGCTTCACGAATTTTTGATGTAACCGTTCGTTCAACGATACAGAGATCAAGGTCGCTCTCTTCTGTGGGAGTTCCGTAGGCATAACTTCCAAAGAGAATAATTTTTTCGGCACCGATCGAGGAGAGTCGCATGACAATTTCCTGCGTAATCGAATTAAAATCGTTTCGTTTTACCATCTGTTCCCCCAAAGAAGTTGATAAAATAGATTCATCCCAAATTCTTATTTGGTCGTTGCAATAATTTTGGTTCGAATCTGAGGAATCTCTTTTTCTGAAAACGATTCGCTGAAAGCCGATACGGTTCCATCCTTTTTGATAAACACGGTATAGGGAAGTTTGCCCGTGTAACCGTACTTTTTGGCGACAATCAGCATTCTATCCGAAAGCACCGGTTTCGTGAAATTCATTGAAGTGATCATACTCTTTTGCGGTTCTGCCCAAACGGTATCAACACAGACCGCAATGAGCGATACGGTTTTAAGCGAATCAGTTACGCGCTGAAGATACGGGAGTTCTTGACGGCAGGGAACACACCAACTGGCAAAAAATGAGAGCACTACCCCATTTCCTTTTTCGATTTCCCCCGCCACATCAATCATCTGCCGTTCGATGGTGTTCATGTTTTTCATAAAAAAGGTCGGTGCCTGATCGCCGATTTTGATCTGTTCAGAAGCGTGTACAGCCAGTGCCAAACAGAGAGTGAGTACCAATGGTTTCATACTTGAGATCCTTGAAAATTAAACTGATAAACTGATA
>DYSA01000298.1 GCA_020726425.1 Fibrobacter succinogenes
AAGCCGATTACTCTTTACTGGCATCGTGAAATCGCGTCCTAAATCAACAACAATACCAACCAGTTTTTATATCAGGGTTTTGAAACGAGTGGCAATGCTTGAAATATTCATCCAAATGGCGAAACACAGGGGAAGAATTCCGTCAAAAATCACCATTTTATTATATCGTAATAGGGGAGGGATCGTCGACCACCATGACCAGTTCTACTCTTTTTGCACAGTCAAAAATCGATAGTGGAATAGAAAAAAAGAGAAAGAAATAGGGATACTGCTGGTCAGCTGGTCACAACCATAATCTCTTCCCAACAGGTCGTGAACCTTCCACTTCTCTGACTCTGCTTGAGTTTCCACGGCTTACCGCCAGTGCCGAGAACCGCCGGTTTGACCGTCTCTTTCCCGAAGCGACCGTTGATCGAATCCATGGCGAGCAAAAGTTGTTTTCGCTCCGGTGATTCGCCTGTGTCAAACATTGTAAGTTGCACTTCATCAGCAGGAACGAGATTACCGAGCATAACTCCAGCTTTGCGATAGATATAATCCGGTCGATAGAGGGAACGAAGCATGGTCAATGCCGTCTGAATAATCGTGAATGAGTCGTTTGTCGGCGACAAAAACGAAGTAGTCCCCGTAGGCGAATACTGCTCCCTATCCTTGCGATGAAAATCAGTATGGAAGAACAGAGTGATCGTGTTTGCTGCGAGCTTGTCACGTCGAATCTTCTCGGCTGCGGAGAGTGCAAACGAAGCCACAGCCTCTTCGAGATCGTGGAGTCTGTCGGTTCCGGTTCCAAAGGTACGGCTCACGATGGTTGACTTTTTCGGCGGGGTGATATCCTCGAACGATACACAGGGCTCACCGCGAAGTTCTTTCCACGTCCGAACCCCAGTGATCGCCATTTTCTCTTGAATCCAGACCTCTGATACTTTCTCTGTGAAATCAAGAGCGGTTTGGATTCCCCACGAGATAAGTCGCTTGCTATGCTTTCTCCCTACTCCCCAAATCTCGCTGACCGGCATCGAAGCAAGCAGCTCTCGTCTGCTCAGATCAGAGTCGATTACCCAGACACCAGCACCGGACTTTTTGGCTTTCCAGTTGGCGGCTTTAGCAAGCGTTTTTGTGGGCGCGATTCCTACGCCGACACCGATGCCTATCTCGCGGCGAATCGTTTTCTGAATCTCCTGCCCAAGAGCATGTAGGTCATCACTGTCTGATACATCAAGAAAGCACTCGTCGATTGAATAGATCTCCTGTCTTGGTGAAAATCGAGCCAGCGTTCGCATGACTCGCCCCGAAATATCACCGTAGAATGCGAAGTTAGATGACCTGATCTCGACACCATACTTTTCAATGAGTTCCTTCATTTGAAAAGCTGGGGCTCCCATGGGAATTCCAATAGCCTTAGCTTCGGCGGATCGAGCAATCACGCAGCCATCGTTGTTGGACAAAACGACTACTGGCTTGCCGATCAGCCGAGGCTGAAAAAGTGCTTCGCAGGATGCATAGAAGTTGTTACAGTCAACGAGGGCGATCATCTACAAAACAGTGACTTGAGAATTTGAAAAGTGCTGCGTTTTTTTCTGTTCATACGGTGGAGTCGATCAATCATCATGGAGAAGTCCTTTCGTTTTCTTGAAATATACTCAGGTAACCGGAAGTTGCATATTCCGGTTTAAAGCGTGGGCTTCAGAACCATGCGAACGACACCCCAAACGGTGAAGTCGTCGCCCTCTTTGATCTCAATCGGTTTGAATGCTGGATTTGCAGGCATGAGCAAAATACGGTTATCCTTGCGGTGAAATCGTTTGAGTGTGAACTCGCCGTTGATCATCGCTACAACAAGATTGCCGTGCTTCGGTTCGACGGCCTTGTCGATCACGGCAATGTCACCGTCAAAGATACCGTCATCTTTCATGGAATCGCCGCGAACACGGGCGTAGAACGTCGCGTCAGGGTGAGGAACAAAATCCCGCGTGAAATCCAGCGTGTGTTCTGCAAAATCCTGTGCAGGTGAAGGGAAGCCCGCCCGAACACCGAGATGGAAATACGGCAGTACCGGGAACATGGAACAGTCAAAAACTTCAGGTTTGGTAATTGTATTTTTCATACTGTAAAAATATACAGTACACAGTGTTTTGTCTACCTTTTTTGTGCAGACATGAGAAATTCTGAACACGGAGCCATAAGCCTATGAATTACATCTTTGTCGCGTGAAGTAAGCCAGCTGTCAAGTTGAGATTCAGCAATAATCAGCGGCATTCTCTGTTTTGAGTTGTGAATCTCCGCCATGAGCGGGTTTGCTGGAACGGTAATAATCGTGAACGAGTGGAACCGTTTTCCCGACTGCGGCCCGATCCATTCTGACCAGAGTCCGCCGAGCATGAACAGGTCTGAGTTTGCTGGTAATAGTTCGAAACGGGTCTTGGTGCCATCGTCATTGTGATGCCATTCGTAAAAACTGTTCACTGGAACAATAACGGGACGTGCATCGCGAAAACTTGGAAGTTCATAGATCGTTTCAGCCCGCGCGTTCAGTGTTTTCTTGCGAAGCTGTTCGGCTTGATCGTGAGATTTCACCCAGTGCGGAATCAAACCCCAGTGCATCATTTCTAAACCACCGCTGTTTAGAACTGGTAGTGACGGATGAGAAAATCCCGACACTTCACCGGGGCCATCGTGAAGAATGCCATTGACCGGAACACCGAA
Source organism: Fibrobacter succinogenes (assembly GCA_020726425.1). Lineage (GTDB taxonomy): Bacteria > Fibrobacterota > Chitinivibrionia > Chitinivibrionales > Chitinivibrionaceae > JAIFMU01. Next base: position 2,704 of record DYSA01000298.1, read on the forward strand.
TCGTGCGGCGATCTTGATAGCTGTTACGTTCATAGAGATAGTGAAACACATCCTTCACCCCTCGCATTTACATGATATTCAAAAACTCATCCAATGGAATCATCGATTTCTCATAGAGACCGTATCCCATGAAGTTGGCAGTCGCAATCTTGATATCAAACGGAAAATTCTCCACATTATTGACGATTGCGGCGATCAGTTCAAGTTCACGCTTGAGAATTGTACTGTCGGGCTTGTGATTAGCGAGAATCAGAATCCATTCTGGGCGGTTCTGGTCAAAATTGATCCGAGGCCAGCGATCTTCACGAACAAGTTCACTCTTGTCAATCACCCCAAGCTGAGCTTTCTGCTGCATCACCGCAACCATCTCTTCTTTGAGATGTTCGAGATGATTTCCCGAAGCGAGATTGATGAGATCAGCGATGTGCTTGTGTAGGCCTGCTGAACCGGTCAGTGCACCATCGCCGTACTTCTTTTCAATCACCGCCAAAGTCATTGCTTCAGGCTTTTTTCGGATAGCACCCTGAGAAGGCCACTTGGCAGCGATAAGATCGAAACGAAGTTCTTGGTAAGCCGAATGGGTATACTCGATATCGCAGATTAGATAGTCCGTGTCATTACTGATCGGCGAATAGTTATTCTCCCGTGAGACTAACTGCTGAAATTCCCGTTCACACTTTTCTTTTGTACCGAGAGTTAAGTCGATAGCTTCCTTGAGTCGTGGGATCAACGATACGACAGCTTTTGCATCATCTTCAGATTTTATACTCATGGGGAATTTTAGATCCGAAGGCCTCTCTCCACCGAAGTAGTTCATGTCAAAATCTACAGCTCGCTCTGTCACCTTCAATAGGTTCGAACCACGATAATAGATGTTAATGAAGTTGTCTCTAATCTGCAAGTCAAGAGTTTTGTCGTGTTGAACTCGGTTAAGAATAGCTGAATGAATTCCACAGATGCATGAACTTAAAAATGAGTCTGAAAGTTTTCTGAATGACAT
>DYSA01000299.1 GCA_020726425.1 Fibrobacter succinogenes
GCACATCTTGAGGCTCCGGCCTCGATTCCGCCAATCCCCCAATCTCCCCCAAAACTTTGAAAGCCTATCCCCCAAAGCCGGGATTAGTAGCAGGTTGATCGGAGAACAACGGCAAAACAGACAATATTTACACTTCATTTCGTGTAAATTAACACTGTCTGAAGGTATGATTTTCATTTCCGGAATTTATCTTTAATAGGAAGTCAGAAAGGTTATTAGACTCAATTTTTCTGAATAAAAATTGCCGGGAAAGATTGAAAAAAAATGGCAATTGGAGTACAATTTGACCATTATTAAGAGAATGATAAGGAGTTTTCATTGAAAAACATAGTTCTATTCTGTTTCATGGTTACTTCGTTTCTCTGTGCTGAACCAATCTCGGTGACATTTTTGAATCCGGGCAATGCCGCCGATGACCCATTTTTTGGGCGGATGGTTTCTGTTATGGTTGCGGCGGCCAAACAACTTGATATTAAGTTAGATATTGTGTGTGGAGATCGCGATTTTACTACCGCGATTGAACAGGGACGCGCCGTCTGTAATCGTAAGATTAAACCAGATTATCTCCTTGTAATCAATGAAGATGGTATTGCTGAGAGAATAATCCCGACGGCAGATTCGGCGGGGATAAAAACGGTTGTTTTCAACGAAGGATTTTCTGAAAAGTATATCAGTGAAAAAGGACATCCTGCGGGGAAGTACAAGAACTGTATCTCTGAAATTATACCCAATGATTCGCTCGCTGGATATATTCTTGCTAAAGATCTTATCGCACAACGTCGCGCTCAGTTTCCCAATAAAAACATTACAATTTTTGGCATTGAAGGTTCGCCGCGAACAAATTCATCAGATCGTCGCATTTTGGGGTTAAAACAAGCGGTTAGAGATTCGAAAAATGTAACCCTTTTACAGACAGCTCCGGCGAATTGGGATTGCGATAAGGCAAGTTATATAACATCACAAGCAATTAAGCGGTATCCTGATATCGATATTTTGTGGTGCGCCAGCGACCTCATGGCAGATGGCGCGCTTCAAGTAAAAAAATCTGCCCATAAAAATTTCCTGATTGGTGGAATTGACTGGGCAGCATTTGCTTTTGATCGGGTAAAATCGGGAGAGTTTGCTTCAACGGTGGGGGGCCATTTTTTTGATGGTGTTTGGGCCCTCGTTGTTGTGAAAGATCACGCAGTAAATGGAATTAACAAATCTAAAGTGTTTATTGCCAATTCGTTTTCAGTTGTTAATCAATCAAATGTACATGCAATGTATCCCGTGTTGTCTCGCAATAATTGGGATGGTGTTCATTTTGCGAAATATCTTCGTGGAACTGAAAGCCGTGGATATAACTTTACAATCACTCCTCTTTTGAAAGATTTGGGTGTGCATGAATAAACGCGTTCTTACGATATTTGGAATTGTTCTCATCTGGTTTATACTTTTTGTGATATCCAAGGAACGAAAGTTCCACGATGATTCCGTCTCGGGATTGCGCAATCAAGTTGAAGTGATCGCGGTGAATCTCTGGATGTTCAATGTCGATGCGACAACTCTTCAGATTGAGTTTCTGTCAAAACTGAATGACTACCGTTTTGCGAAAATTACAGATTTTACCGGCGAACCATTTGCCCAATCGACACCAATCGAACTCTCTGGGTTTTCTGAATTTCTCTCAAAAATTAAATTGATTCGCACTGAAAAATTCAATTCTGATATTACCTACGGTGAAAAAGTCATCGGCTCTATCGAAATAGAAAAATACAACCTCGTTATTTATGACTATCTCTATCTTTTCAGTATCTTATTACTGTTTATGATTCTCGTGATAGTATTAGATCGACTTGATCACATTAACTGCAATTTGGAAGCCATTGTGGCAGGAAAAACAGAAACGCTCAAGCGAAGTGAAGAGAGCCTTCAGGTGACACTGAACTCCATCGGTGAAGGTCTTTTGGCGGTGGATGAACACGGACTCATTGTTCAGCTGAATGCTGTGGCTGCCAAAATTCTGGGAACTACTTTCGAAGAGAGTTACGGTACGCCACTCACTCATATTATTCACACGGTAGACTACGATTTGTCTGAGTTGTTCAAGGCGGAAAGTCGTGATAAGCAGATCTGTATTGGTGTGATTCACATGCAGAATAGCGAAGTGACAATATCAGCGACAGCCTCGCCGATAATCGATAATGAAGGACTTCGCGTTGGTGTTGTGTATGTTTTAAGTGATATCACCGAAAAATTGCGCTACGAAGAAAATCTAAAACACTCACAGAAAATGGAATCCATCGGTCGCCTTGCCGGAGGGGTTGCTCATGATTTCAACAATATGCTCGGCGGAATTTTGGGTGCTGCAGAGCTTTTGAAATATGATATGCCCGATGAAGGGCATGAGTTGATCACGTTGATTACCGAATCGGCAGAACGAGCGGCGGGACTCACGGGAAAACTGCTCTCGTTTTCACGGAAAGGAAAAGTCGAATCTTCAAGCATTGATGTTCATGCCGCCCTCTCTTCGGCTGTGTCAATTTTGAGTCATAGTGTGAGTAAAAAGATTCAAATAGTACAGGATTTTTCCGCCGATGAGAGTGGTGTCATTGGTGACCTCGGGCAGCTTCAAAACTGTTTTCTGAACTTAGGAATCAACTCTTCGCATGCAATTGCAGAGACAGGAATAATCGAGTTTAAGACGCGGACAATTATCTATACGGGAACTGTACTCGAGCAACACCAGTTGGATATCACTCCCGGAACCTACGTTGAAATCATCGTAAAAGATAACGGGTCAGGTATTTCAGAAGAGCACTTGAACAATATCTTCGAACCATTTTTTACCACAAAAGAACAGGGCAAGGGAACGGGGCTGGGACTTTCTGCTGTTCATGGAACTGTTTTGGAACACAACGGGGCCATTACGGTGGAAAGTGAACTGGGCGTAGGAACTTCATTCCATATATTTCTTCCCATTGCAGCTTCAGCAGATCAGCGTGAAGTAGCCGTGCAGCCCCGTACTTTTGAAGAGCGAAAAGGTACGACAATCTTGGTCGTGGATGATGAACCGGTGATGCGCGAAACCGCTCGTCTTCATCTTCAGAAAGCGGGATTTGTTGTTTTGACTGCGGTGAATGGCAAAGACGGCGTTGAAAAGTATACAATGAATCGCGACACTATTGATTTGGTGATTGTCGATATGATCATGCCGGAAATGGATGGAAGAGATACCTTTATAGCTCTCAAAGAGATGAATCCTGTACTTCCGATAATTCTCACTTCGGGATTTAGTCGCAGTGGGGATTTTGAAGATTTTCGCAAGATGGGATTTTACGATGTGTTGAGCAAACCGTATAAGATCACGGATCTGATTCAATCCTGCCACGAGGCGATGGACTCATAAAAATCCGTTTTAATTTCAATTGCTAAAAGGCGAATCAACAGATTCGCCTTTTTAGTATTCTACTGGATACACAATTTCTGTTGGAACCGTTGATTCGCCACCCGTATCTCCGCCACATACACTCCCGAAGAGAGAGAGGGAATCGAGAGTGCTGTTTTGCTGGAGATATTCACGTTCTGGGTGAACAGAACTTTTCCGTGAAGTGAGATTAGTGTAACCGTTGCTTCAGTTCCGGAAATTCCCGTTATGCTAATTTGGTTCCTTTGGTGACGGTTGTGATTTCCCACGAACTGTTTGAACGGGTGT
>DYSA01000300.1 GCA_020726425.1 Fibrobacter succinogenes
CAGGCAAAGAGTGACGAAACGGTTATAAGAATTGAGATGAGAGAGTGTTTCATTTGCTGTTCCTGTCTGATTGAGTGATAACCTGTTTCAGTGTTTCTAATGACCAGTTTCGTCGGTCTGCTTTGACGGGAAGTCGAAACCAGATAAATCCGGTACATCGGCGTGGTCTTTTTACCTGTTGTTCCCGAACAAATGTGGTCAGTACTTCAGGGTTTGAGCCGATCACCGTTCGATTATATTGCCAAAGATCAGAGCGGTGAGATTCACTTTCTACTCCAACAACAACATTCTGATTATCGCTGTAGACCACTGATCCGTAAGTCGGAAGGGCAATCGTAAATGGTGATTTTGTTATTCTGCTGAACTGTTCAACCCATCTGTTTGCCTGAACCGGATCAAATAGTCCTTTTGCCGGATCATCCACCGAGTGAACCTGAAGCGTCACGCTGTCGACCGCTGCGGTCAACCGTGGAAGCTCTTTTGATCCAATCCATGACGGAAGAGCGGTGATTGTTAATGACCATGATTCAGGAAGTATCCTGCTGATTTTGTTCAGTTCTGTTCGATAGTTTTTCAGTTTTGAAGTGGGGCAGTCAAAATCGATTTCGATCCCTTTCCATTTCGGATAGTGCGGAGCTCGAAGGTGTGAAATCAGTCCGGGAATGAGTTTCCACGCTTCATCAGAAGTGCCATCGGAAATGCGAATCACTGCGATCTGCGGTGAATTGATTTTGGCGAGAAATTGGCAGTCAAGATTGGGAACGATCACGGTTCCTGCGGGATCGATTTGAAAAGCGAGAATTCGGTAACTGCTTATAAATGTTGAACTTTTTTGGATCGATTCGCAGACCTGATCTGACCAGACACGGTTCCAGATAAATGCTCGGTGAGTCATTGGCGAATTGTCTCTGCAGCCAACAAGGGTGAACAGAAGTAAAAACAGAGCAGCTTTCACTTGCCGCTCTTTTGGAAAGTCAAAATAGTTGTGGAGCCATCGGTTGTCGTATGTTCAAGTTTAAACATTTCTGCACTGTGGAGATAAGTAACATGAAGCACACCTTTTGAAGGCAACGTGACGGCAGAGATTCCCATTAGTTGCGCTAAATCAACGGTGTCAAAAGAGGAAAATGCCAATTGATATTGAAAGATTCGTAAGGAATCAGATCTTGCAGAAAATGTCTTACTGTACGAGTTGGAATCTCCCCCAAGAAAACAGTTTACGCTATTGGGTTCTGATATTTCGATTCTGCATGAAGTTAGAACTGCACGGTCGCTTTTTGTAAATTGTGGTTCGTATCCTTCGCGTACACCATTTGTCTCAACTTTCGTAATCGATCCATACCATGATGTGTCAATCGGGAATAGGTAGAAATCAGAAGATGTTGGAGCAACTCCTCGCATTTCTGAGAGATGGTAGGTTCCCTGTGCCTTTTTAAGAATATTCGTTTTTGAAAATGTGTACGGAATAAGCGTGACAGAAGTCAGTGTATCGGTTTCCCAGTTCGGGAATGGTGTGTTTGCCACAAAACCTTTCCATTTTTTCCCAGATTTTTTCAATTTAAAAAGTGGAGAACTACTCTTCTTGCCAAGGTCGAAGGCATAAAGGATAAGCACTTTCTCTTTAAATGTTTTGGTCCCTTTTAGTTCACGGAAATTACCCTGTTCCATTTTGTAGGTAGTTTCACCTGAATATTCGGCACCGTTTTTCGTGAGATTTATAAAAAAGGTGTCTGCTGAAAAGTTGGTAGTTCCCGCAGTACCTGTTTGAGCAATCCCTTGATAGAATTGTTGATCAGGATTGGCTGACTTTTTCGAGCACGAACAGATTAAAATCGCGAAAGTGGTGAGAATAAATCGCATCATGAATTTCCTCATAAAAGAATGTTTTTCATAATATACGATTCTGTTTGATTACTTCGTAAAAACAAAAAAACGATCACTGTTTCCAATGTCGTTTCATCTGTTTTTCGGATTTTAATCACCACTTTGAGAAAAAGTGGTGAGCCAGCAAGGACTCGAACCTTGGACCCACGCCTTAAAAGGGCGTTGCTCTACCAACTGAGCTACTAGCTCTTGAGTTTACGATCTTAATTTTCAAGTTGTCACTACTCTTGAGAAAGAGTGGTGAGCCAGCAAGGACTCGAACCTTGGACCCACGCCTTAAAAGGGCGTTGCTCTACCAACTGAGCTACTAGCTCTTGAAAATTTCGGGAATCACTACTCTTTGTGAAAAGAGTGGTGAGCCAGCAAGGACTCGAACCTTGGACCCACGCCTTAAAAGGGCGTTGCTCTACCAACTGAGCTACTAGCTCCCGATCGTTTTGTCAAAGACGCGTCTAATATACAACTATGTGTTTTTGAATGCAAGTTGATTTTAAAAACATTTTCAAATAAAACAGCCTTTTTGCATTAATCATTCCAACAATCGATTCGGCATAGCTCTTTTTCCGAGTTTTAGGGCATTTACCGCTTCACATTTCCCATAATTTGAGGGATCATCATATCTTTCCACTCTTTGAAGGTATCGGCCAAGATATGTTTCCGAGCTTGCTTAACGAGATTTACATAGAAATGAACGTTGTGAAGCGACAAGAGCCGAAGCGCGAGAACTTCACCGGTGCGATAGAGGTGGTGAATATAACCGCGACTGAAATTTTTACAGCAGTAGCAATCACATCCCGGTTCGATCGGATTGTCAAAGTCTGTTCGATATTGTGAATTCTTGATATTCACTTTTCCAAAACTGGTGTACACCATTCCATTTCGAGCATTTCGAGTTGGCATCACACAGTCGAACATATCTACTCCGCGGTCAATAGCTTCGAGAATGTTGTCAGGTTTCCCAACTCCCATGAGATAGCGGGGTTTGTTTTGTGGAAGAACTTTGGCAGTAAACTCCGCAATGCGATAGAGTTGTTCCGTTGATTCACCAACAGCAAGTCCGCCAATTGCGTATCCGGGGAAATCCATTGCGATCAGTTCACGGGCGCAGTGTGTGCGAAGTTCTTCGATAGTTCCTCCTTGGACAATTCCAAAGAGCGCCTGTTCGTAACCAAAGTGAAATGGGAGGTCGTGGTGAGCGTCATTACAGCGCTTTGCCCAGTCAAGAGTTCTTCTTACTGCCGCTTGAATCACTTTGGGTTCCGCGTCTGAAGGAGGACATTCGTCGAAAACCATGATAATGTCGGCTCCAAGATTATGTTCGATTTCCATAACTTTTTCAGGCGAGAAAAAGTGCTTTGTACCATCGTGATGGGACTGAAAATGAACACCGTCATCGGTAATCTTTGAAATATCTTTCAGTGAAAAGACTTGAAAACCGCCACTATCCGTGAGAAGTGCACCATTCCAGTTTTCAAATTTGTGAAGACCACCTGCTTCTTTGATGATTTCTGATCCCGGCCGTAGGTGAAGGTGGTATGTATTTGCGAGAATAATGTCTGCACCGAGGTCGGTCAGTTCGTGAGGTGAAAGTGTTTTTACCGTTGCCTGAGTTCCCACGGGCATAAATACGGGCGTTTCAATTGCGCCGTGAGCAGTATGAAAAACTCCTGCACGGGCACGACTATCTTTAGCCTCTTTTAAATAATCAAACTCGAACATCTATTCTCCCTATTAATTTTTCCCGATTGCCCAGTTGAGGCAGGAGTTTCGATTCGGCAAACTAAAGCCACAG
>DYSA01000301.1 GCA_020726425.1 Fibrobacter succinogenes
AACTGGGAATTCAAATCTATATTCACGTGAAGAAATGTTTCATGTGCCATTCGAAAAACGGGAATCTATACAAACCCATAGATATAGTATTCCGGGTTTACCATGCTTATATTTGGGAACTTCGCTGTATGTGTTTCTTCCAACATAATTTGTCCTGATTTCTCGACTTTCTGCTGATTTCTTTGTCCTAAATTTGTTGGGGTATTTGGCCGATGATAATTCATAAGTATCCAAGTATCCATCTCGGAGCTCCTCGGACGCTCTCAATATAACTTCACGTACTTCGTGAGTCAAGTCCATGCATTTCTGTCGGCCCAACTTTGTCCTCTTTGCGGGCAAAACCATAGTCCATCAATTCATGATTTCAGGCCTAGAATTCTTCTTACCAAAGTCTTTTTTGAATTCAAATTCACGATTTTACGCATCATCTGCCACGATTGCAAAGCTCTCCGTAAACAGACTGGTGATGCAATCCAGTATACCCTGACCATTCTGCCACCTTTTATCGGACCTTATGCTAGAATAGCCGTAGGAACACTTTTTAAGGCGTTCTCGCACTTGGCAAAAGGAGCATCACCCGACATTGTCGCAGGTCTGGTTTCCAGGGCTGCGGATACCCGGCCACTCAACAGATACCTCTCCCGGTTTCTCCAACGTGCACCTGCCTGGACTCTTCACCTTTGCCAATGGCTCATCCAATCAGGAGTTGCTTTGCCATCTCCTGAACTTCTCAATCTCGGAAGAAAAAAAACGAGCATTACTGATCTCTGGAATATCTTCGACACCTTGGCAAAACGCTTCTGCCAGAACCATGAAAAATCGAATCCCGACACCATCATCCTTCTTGGTTTCCAAACTATCTTCGTCCATGCCAGACTCTCGTATGCCGGCATGGATCTCGGTCCCTGAACTCCACCAAAAATGGAGTGAACAAAGGTCTCCCCAAGAGTATATTCCATCACAAATATAATACTCAAGGAGACCAAAACATGAATAGTCTTGTTAAAGTGAAGCCTGTCAATGATATTTTCGACCTCTCACCGGAAAAACTAAAGGACGCACAGGCGAAATACATCCTACTCGAACCTCTTCTCTCAAATTACCTCTCTCCTAAAGAACGGGCGAATGTCTTTAACGATGCCGCCATGACCGCAGGAGTATCCCACAGGACCATCTGCAGATGGCTCAGAAAACTGAAAAGTCTTGGTATGCATTCTCTTCCCCGCAAGGTGCGGAAGGATTTTAGAATAGCCCGGACGATCCCCGATCATGTGATGCAACGCCTTAAACATTTACTTTCGGAAAATCCAGACCGCTCGCTCACAATGGCGTTGGCTGTTATGCGAGAAGAACCGGAATTTCCGCTCGATTTTTCAAAGATCTCATACTCGACGTTTTATCACAGACTCAAAGCCATGGGGTTCTCGCTTACTGGCCGTGACAAAGAAAATGAAAAACGGACTTATCACCGGTTTGAGGCTCTATTTCCAAACCATCTTTGGCAGGGCGATGCACGCATGGGGATTCCACTTCCCAATCCTGAAAAACCGGATAAGACAAGGCTGACGCATCTCTTTGCCTGGGTCGATGATTTTTCACGGAAAGTGATGCACGCACGTTACTACTGGGACGAAAAACTTCCGCGCATGGAGGACTGTTTTCGCAATGCCGTACTCAGCTGGGGAATCCCGGAAAGGCTCTACTGCGACAACGGTTCCGTTTACATTGCACACCAGTTCACGATGCTCCTTGACTCACTTGGAGTCCGAAAGATCCATCATCCGCCATACCAAGCGTGGTGCAAAGGGAAAATAGAGGCGTTCATGAAGACACTTCTGCGTTTCCAGTCCGAAGCTCGGCAAGCAGGTTTCAAAACGATTGAGGAGCTCAATCAATCTCTTATCGCCTGGATCGAGATCGAGTACAACAACAAGATCCATTCATCCACGGGAGAAACCCCAAACGACCGGTTCAGAAATGGATCCGAAAAAAAACCGTTGCGCCGTGTCCAGGATCTTGACCAGTTCAATTCTCTCTTCTTTTTCCGCGAAGAGCGAGTCATTGACAAATCAGGATATATTCGGTTCAACGCGAATCTATATAAGACACCGCTCATGCCAGGTGAGATTGTCGTTATCCGTTTCGACCCCTTTAATATTTCCCAGATAGCCGTATTTCAGAACGACAAACCTGTCGGTATTGTTACGGCCACAAAACTTAACCAGGACAGATATGCAAAAATGCCGGAATCCATCCCGCACTCATGCCAGGAGGTCTCCGAGAGCGCACAACGGTATTTTGAACGTATCAGGGAAAAACATCTAGAAACAACCCGTAAGAATGCAGACTCCATCTCGTTCTCGGGAATCATCAAGGAGAAACAGGATGAATGACACAACAATCGAATCAAGGATCCGAGATCATTTTGGACTTTCACGTCTTCCTTTCTCAAAAAATACCGGACCAACACAGATTTTCCGATCGCGTCAGATCGAGGAGGTTTCAGCACGGCTAAGTCTTGCCGCACAAAACGAGGATATTGCGCTTCTCACAGGACCTGTTGGAAGTGGAAAATCATCAGCACTTCGTCTCTTTGCGCAATCACTCGACTCGACGCGTTTTCGTCTGGTTTATATTCCAGCTTATCCGTACAAGATCGGGGAGATCGCAAAGCTGATACTCTCCGGACTTCAGGTTCAACCTCCAGCACACGGATCAAAAGCACTTAGACTTCTTGATCAGACTGTCATTGAGTTGAGCCGTGACAAAGGAATCAAGCCAGTGATCGTCATTGATGAGGCGCAAGAGTTACCTTTGCTTACGCTCCAGACTTTGAAAAATCTTGTGAACTTCGATATGGATTCAGCTTCTCGGCTTACTCTCATACTTTGCGGCCAAAAAGAGCTTGCACCAATTTTGGATTCTGTTGCGTTGGAATCACTGTATAGGCGTATAAAAATAATCTGTGAGATGAGTGCGTTATCGCTGGAGGATACATCAAAATATATCCGACACCAGATGAAACTATGTGGTGTGGAGAAGGCAATTTTTACAGATGAATGCGTCGCACAGATATTCTCGATGTCACAAGGACTGATGAGTCAAATCAATGTGGCTTGTTTCCGGTTGATCGTGTTGGCAGTATCGGAGGGGAAGGACATCATCGAACCGTCAATGATTGAACGAGTGGGTTCGATTCGACAGAATAAAATCTGATTACTAGTGAGATGGCCGGACAGTTTCAGTTGGAGACTCCGGCCATTTTCATCCGCAAAGGGATGTCAAATAACTCGACTGAGGGGTGTCAGAGAGCGTTGGAGGAAACAATAATCCGCCTCAGCTTTAAATAGTTTTGATTAAGACGTTTCGCCAACGCCAGTCTTTTTTCTCCCAGATATATCAACTTAGTCTTCCCGTTCATATTTACAGAAAAGTAAAGTGAAGGGTATTTTTTTTTGCTTGTTCCGATCCTCAAACTGACAATAGATCCTCTAATTAGAGGGCCTATCGACCCCATCTCGGCCTGCAATTTCTTCAACTGAGCCTCCATTTTTTGTTTTCGAACGTGCATTTTCAATCTCCTTTGGCTATATTTTATATGCTATTTAGCATATAAAATATAGCCAATAATAATCATTTTGTCAATATTTCTTTACTTTTTTAG
>DYSA01000302.1:0-292 GCA_020726425.1 Fibrobacter succinogenes
GGAACGAGTGCTGAAGCGAGTTTTTGTCCCCCACTAACACCTGAGTAGTTACAAACAATCAAATGCCATGAAAAAAATTGAAAGGCGATCTCGATGGCTACTATCGCTATGAGATAGGAGATTATCGCCTTTTCTATCTCATCGAACAACAAAAAGTACTCGACGTGATTGTCGATCTGAAACATCGCCAGAATGCCTACCAGTAAAAATCCCTCCCCCGATTGCTCGGAAGAGGGATGTAATTCTTCTCAAATAGAGGTGAGCAAACGGAAAAACCTACTTTACAGCCGGT
>DYSA01000302.1:392-3662 GCA_020726425.1 Fibrobacter succinogenes
GGCTAACCTTGCACAACGGAAAAACCTACTTTACAGCCGGTGGCTAACCTTGCACAACGGAAAAACCTACTTTACAGCCGGTGGCTAACCTTGCACGGTGAAACCGCCTCAACAAAAAATCCCTCCCCCGATTTCTCGGAAGAGGGATGGTATTCATCGAAAACCGATCAATGGTGATTACCAAATCAACGAAACCGGATACTCTTCAAAGCTGTGATCTGCACTGATAATGTACATTGATTCGGCTATTGATTGTGCAATCATGAGCCGGTCAAAGGGATCGCGATGGTAGAACGGAAGAGTCTGAAGGATCGACAAGTGTTCTATTTCGATCGGCAGAATTTTGAAACTGTTCAAAAGAAGTTGAGCTGGAAAAAACTCCCCCACCGATGATGGCAGTACCAGCTTTCCCAATGAATTTTTGATCGTCATTTCCCACAGCGAAGCGACACTTACAAATATTTCGGCATCGCTGTTTTCAAGAATTACACGGGCATGTTCCGAAATTGGATCTCCATTTATCCACAACAGAAAAATATGTGTGTCGATCAGAACTTTCACATATACCCCTGAAAGTCAGTTACCTCAGAATCAAAATCTTTGGCAATAGTAATCTGTCCTCGAGCGGAGCCAGATTGACGAATTGGTTTTCCGCGATGAACCGGAATCACTACAGCCACCGGAAGTGATGGCGTCCCAATGAGAAACTCTTCGCCGTGACAAACGCCATCGAGAATGGTACTAAACTTTTGATATGCTTCGTTCAGTTCTATTGTCTGCATTGTGTCCTCATTTGCTGACTAAAAATGGTATGTTGAAAGATACGTTTTGCAATATAGTTGAGAAACAAAAAATCCCTCCCCCGATTGCTCGGAAGAGGGACGTAAACCTCTCGCGGATGGAGCTATCGTATCGCTGTGAGGAACTGATACACCGCGCGATTCGGTGTGGTCAGCCGAATGATATACACTCCTGCGGCAGGTGAAACAGTGAGAGCAACGCTATTTTGATTCGTCAGTTCCTGTTCTGAAACAACTCTCCCTTTGAGATCAACCACCGAAACAGTACCGGTAATCGATTCGCTGAACCGTATTTCTTGAGAGCTATAGCGACAACTCATTGGGATAGCACGCGAAAGTGGTTCTTTCAGGTGCGAAGTCTGATCAAAATGATCAGATAATTCCACCACCGACTTTTTGTCATCGGCAAGGAGAAGGGAAATCAGTTCGGAAGAAGCGGCAAATCGAGGTGTACCGGACAATGAATCGGCAAACCAAAGGCCCCGAGTAGTGGTGATCCACCAAAGATTGTTTCGTTTTCCCAGCGACAGTACCACATCGGACTGATAATCCATAGAATCAAGGGGAATCTGTTTTACCAATTTTTTCGATACAGTATCGGGCGTGAAAATTCCATACTCGACTCCGGTTCTTCCACCAAACAACACCGTACCATCCGATTCGCCATGCGCCAGAGTCATGGCATAGTAGGTCATTGAACCCGAAGCGGCAAAGTATGGTTGCACTTCACCGGTCGGGACGGTGTATTTCATAGCCCCGATTCCTTCACCAGCAAGCCAGAGCACCGAATCTGATTCAGGGTAAATATCGGCAATCCAATTCAACTGCTGACGATATACCCCATCATGTGCCCAATAATACGGATCGAGTGCACTAACACACCCTTCGCTATCAACCTTGTAAAGAGTTTTTCCACCAAACCAGATTGTTCCGTTCGGCGATTGAGCGATTGTTCTAATCGGAGTCGAAAACTGTGAATGAGTAAAAACCGGTAATACCATTGAACCGCTGTTCACCAAAACTCTTCCATCGCCGGTTCCAATCCACACATTGCTATCGCGGTCGGTAAAGGTAGTGGTTATGGAAATTGCTGTGTCGTTGTAAAGACATTCAAATGATACGTTCGATTCCGTATCGAGAATAAAAGGTTTTGCGTACAGTGAAGTCGCGATGGCCATAATTGGAAGTAGTTTCGACATTCAGAATCTCCTCAATAAAATGAGAGCCAAGTCTACCATAGAGTGTTCTCACATTTCAACTTATTTTCAACTTATTTTCAATTTGTTCCCACAAAAAATCCCTCCCCCGATTGCTCGGAAGAGGGAATTGAACGCTCGTTCGATCAGCAGCTCAATGTCAAAAGATAGCTCAACGGCAACTTGAAAGGAAGGCTCGCGTAGTGTTCAAAACTGTTTGCAATATCCTGCGAAGATTCACGAAATGTTTCGATTGCAAACCCCGCCTGAATCGCACCGGTGAAAATCTGATCCAGACGATGATCATACCAGTGATATTCCGGTGCATCGTACTCGGTTCCTTCGTAATAGTCCAGCGAATCAGTGCCGATATACGGCTCTTCGCTAAAGTACGATGCTTTTATAATCGGTACCGCTGCCGATGGATCTTCATCAACCAGAACTGCACAGATCGGATGCTGTTCATTGATCACCATTTTTCCGCCCTCGACCAAAAGCGAACGACAGATAGCGAAAAACCGGTTCAGATCCTGAAGCCACCCAAGCGCTCCAATAGAAATGTAGATCAGATCAAAGGAACGGTTCAGCGATTCGGGAAGATCGTAGACATTCGAACAGATCATCTCCAGCGGAAGTCCTGCCTCTTCGGCAATCTATTTTCCCTGCTGAACAAATCCTTCGGTGAGATCAACACCCACGGCCCGCGAAGCGCCCATGGACAAAATCGCCAGCGTTTCACGGCCATTATTGCAGCAGAGTTGGATTACACGCTTACCTGCAACACCAATTCTCCGAAGTTCCGCAAGGGAATCATCTTCGAGAAATTCATGGAATCGGTTTTCTCTGATTCGATCTGAAATGATCTCTGTTTGCGATGCTTTATGATGAACAACAACTGCTTCCCACGCCATTTTGTTGGCGATAACGGACTCTTCCAATGATGGTCTTGTCTGCTCCATTGCAGATTCTCCTCTTGTGTTTGGTTACGAGGAGTCGCGGCAGAATTGCGACTCCCCAAAAACGATTTGATCTCTCTGAACTTTCAGAAAGCAAATCATAGTTGAAAAATCGCCTGTCAGGGGCGGACCAACTCTGCTGACTCAATCGTGGCAGAATCGGGAGTTTTGGTTTTCAGCGAACCGTTCGCTGCGGGGTGAATATAGTTATTCCCAAGAATGGAGTAAAATCAAAAAATCCCTCCCCCGATTTCTCGGAAGTGGGAATTTAATTTTCGTAAAACCGATCAGCAGTTTCGTTAATGAACTGCAAGATTT
>DYSA01000303.1 GCA_020726425.1 Fibrobacter succinogenes
TTTTTTATCGCTTTGCCTTAAAGTCTCTCAATCGTGTGCATTCAACAAGTCTGTCCAAAGTTTTTGCAGTAAACACCTTGCCCTTTGTTGAAAGGATCATCTTTTTCATGTCCTCCCTGCGAACCCCGAAACCACGACCGCCGATACAGGCTATAACCTCATATTTCGGATTATTTATGGTTCGTCCGGCAAGACTCAACTCCCCAAGATGTTGAATACGTGTCACTTTATCACGAGCTGTACCATCGTCCTCGGTGATCTTCGCCTCTATGATAACTTGTGGATTGAATTCGCTGGGTATAATGAAATCCGGTGTTTGGTCGAATCCTTCGATTCGTTCCGCTCGTCTGGTCTTTCGAAAACTGATATCCGCTTTGGTGAGTACATCCTCAATTGCCGATTCCAGGCTGTCACCAATGATTTCGCTTACAGAGTCACGGTGCCCGGCAAACGGTCTCCCAAGAAACCGCTCATACAACATCATCGCATAAGGGACGCCTATACGGGAAAGGTTCTTGATTCCGGCAAGACCCTGCTTTGTATCCGCCTTGTTCAACCGATGTAATTGATCAGTATCAACTTCAGGAGCACCGTCTGAAAGCAATTGACATGCGGTTTGGACCATCGCCTCAAGTCGTTCCTTCATAACCCCATTTGTATTAAGTTCTGATGCAGGCGCCATTCGCACTTTCCGATCAAGGGACCGTACAAATCCTTGAGTAACCTGCACTCCAGTTCTTTGCGTAGTGACATAGCCCCACTCTGGAGGTGTAAAACCAAGCATGGACCGCAGAACCACAATCGAGATTGGCTCCGAAACCGTCATGGGATAGATTTTATTAGGATCAAGCTCAGAAAACCCACCGGTCGCTGCTTTCAATGCTTCGTAGCCACGTTCGAAAACCGAATACTCCACAAATCCTGCTCCTTTAGGCATTACGAGAAATTCTGATTCCAGACAGGAAAAAATAGAATCGACATAGATTTCCGGGTCTCGGAGAATTTCCTCAGGGGTAGCTTCAAAAGGTAACATCGGCATCTCCTTCTCCATATTTTGCGTTGCTCTCATGCACTGAGAGCAACGAAGTATCATTTGTCATCACTGTTTTTGGCTGCGCCATACATTGTTCGACGTCGGCCCATCCCCCGAAGTGTCGGAGCCAATCCGCCACTTCCGCGATGCGTGATGTTGTTTTTTTGTTTTTGTTCCAGTTATGCCGCAAGGACCATATCGCCAGGCGGATCAAATGACCATAGGTAACACACCTGATATCTCCACGAGTCGGTTTGACATTTCCAGATCTAAGACAGCTCAAGTCTTCTTCCACAATTCGAGATAGCTCAGATGGCGTGTCCGCTAACCACTTTCGTTGCATTACGCCTGTTTTCCGGCAGACAAAAACAGTGTCAATGATCGATGATCCGGTCCCATTGATGTGTATTGATGCCCCCATTTCGGCAGGACAAGGAAGTGAGGCAGAACACGTCAGCCCGGAATCAAGGATCGCTACTGCCACGGAGAAATACGCTTCGATAGTGTTGTGATGATAAGTAAATGCCAAGGGTGCTCCGGGTTTTAATGCTGCCGCCATTTTTTGATATACTGAAGAAATGCCTTCTGTAAAATGAATCTGGCCCCGCCCCATATCCACGTTACCGGTCAATTCATCAGGTGTTCGTGTAGAATCTCTTTTGAATATAGGGGAACTTTGCCCAATCAGTTTTTTTAGCCAGACGTAACAGAAATCCATGAGTTCAGCATATTGAACATTACCAAAATAGGGTGGATCAGTGAAGACAGCATCCAATTGGGCATCAGGCAATTTACAAGTTGCTGCATTTTGACATGAAAGATTTACAACCCTTGGGAATCGAGACTTATTGCCATTTGGATTGTCGCCAATCCATTCTCCATCAATTGGAACGATTGTTTTCGTGCGTCCTTGGTGACTGACCTCAAAAGGGTAATCACAATAGGATTTTGCCTTTTTAAATTTCTCGACTATGTTTGCCCAACCACCACTGCCGATACACATATCACGGCCGGGAATCATTATTCCGAGAAAATTAGACTCGCACTGAATCAGCCCAACCGGAAAACCGTGAACAGAGAAAATATCAAGTGATTTCAACGATCTGGTATCATATCGACACAGCATGTTTTGGTAACGGAGCAAATCGGAAAGATTGGTCGCCAGCGCATTGCGTACACGCTCATTAGAAATTTTGGCTATGATACGAGCAGAGAGTTCCAATCCTAAAAGCTGCCGGGTGTTGAACATTTCCTGATAATGCTTGTACCCCCAGCGATGTAGACGGTCAGTCTCGTCACCACTTGGGATAGCATCATCTGGAACATATCTTTTTAGAATCATCCCTGACCAATGTGCCTCGGCCTCACTGACCCGCCCCAAATCATGTTCATCGGGCTTTTTGAAAAACCTTCCGTCATGAGTGGCCTTGCATTTTGGGCAGTGGTATTCCATTGCGAAAAGCCGGTGACGTGGTGCTCCAAGATGGGCATCAGGATAACGGTTGTCGGCACCACAGGCCGAACATTTGCAGTGGTTTCGCTTTGCCGGTCCATCCAGCGCCAGTTTAATACTGCAATGATTACAGTGACCTGGATTATTTTTGTCGACTGCCTCAGTCAGTTCTCCGCATGCATGGCAAATAAAAACGTTTTTGGGGTGTCTGGAATCTGCGGAAAGAAGATAGCCGGGAAACAGGTCAATATCTTTATTGCACTCACGACAAGGTATTACCTTAACCCAAAGGAAGTATTTGACATGGGCATCGTCCGCCCCACACAGAAGACATCGTGTCCGATAGAACCGACCGATTTCCTTTTCCAATGTTAAACGTAGGGCTTTCGCAGCCTTCGTATACTCGTCAAGGCTAAGATGCTCGATTTCTTGTTTGACGACCCAATACGACATGGGGTTGATGTCAAACCCGGTGACATCGCATCCAATACGGTTTGCCTCTATAATTGGTGTACCACCGCCCATGAAAGGATCTGCGACACGACAACCTGAAAGATTGTTCGCTTCATAAAAAACATCTCGAAGTGGCCTGTCCACAAACTCTGATAAGAGCAATCCACGGAACAAAGTGCCGGGCCGCCTTGCAAACCACTTATGAACAGCAATAATCGGCCGATAGTTCTGCTGAATCTGTTTTTCTCGAAGCGCCAAATCAGCAATAAACGGTATGTCGAACCTCTTTTCTATCATGCGCCTATTTTGTCATTCCTTTTTCTATAGTGTCTGCGCTGTATAACGTGGAGTTTGGCGGGAACTGCGTTGTTTGCGGTTTCCGCTGTAACGTTTTGTTATAATAAATTATTATTTTTTTCTTCTAATTGTTTGCAAATTCTTATTACTTCATCGCGGATTGGAATAAAGAAATACTTTTTCCCCATCAGCACTAAGCATTCCTCGTTAGGATCAAGCAGTTTAAACACTCTATTTATGGGATTGTCTGCTTCATGATGGCTGCCAATTTGCGACATAGGAAAAAACATACCAGTCACTTTTTCTATTAAATAAAGATCAAGCCTTTCGTCAAAGTGCTCCCAGGTATTTCGTAGTTCTCTATTATATAAAGGAGAATCATCAGTCAGATTGAATAAGTTTCTTAAGAATTCACC
>DYSA01000304.1 GCA_020726425.1 Fibrobacter succinogenes
AGAGTATCATATTTGCCCCGCGAAGTAATAGTATCGAATCGGCGAGTACCACTCTTCACTCATATTTAACTTACACTAATCGCGTAAACTTTCTCTTATTATCCATCCCAATACTATTTTCCCTCCCATGAAATTAACAGATGAACAACAAGCAATTCTCGCCACTAACGGAAATATCCGAATCAATGCCGTGGCTGGATCGGGCAAGACGACGACACTTGTGGCCTATGCAAAGTCGCGCCATCCAAACATGCGAATTCTCTATCTTGCGTTTAACAAGTCGGTGAAAGACGAGGCGATTCGCAAGTTTTCAGAAGCCGGTGTTTCTAATGTGAGTGTTGAGACTGCTCATTCGCTCGCTTTTCGCGGAGTGGTGAGAAAATACGGGTTCGAAGTGGGATTTCATTCGCCCTTGATGATTGCTCAGTTTCTTTTCCCCAATCAGCATCTCACGCCAGATCATTTTATTACCGCCACACATATTCAGCATTTCGCCGCGCTCTTTTGCAACTCCACCGCCGCGAAAGTTCAGGAGATTGACTATCGCCCTTTTGTGAAAGATCCGGCGGAGCAAAAGCGAATTTCCAATCACTATGATCTGTTGGAACTTCACACGCGCCAGTATCTCGCAGCGATGCACAAGCGTCAGATCTCCTGTTCACACGATTTCTATCTCAAACTCTTTCAACTTGAAAATCCGCAACTAAACTACGACTGCATTCTCTTTGACGAAGCACAGGATGCTTCGCCGGTGATGGTGGAGATCGTGAAAGCTCAGAATCACGCGACTCGCGTTGTGGTGGGAGATTCGCATCAGCAGATCTATCGTTGGCGCCACGCGGTAAACTCCATGGAACTATTCGACTATCCTCAGTATCGCTTGTCTCAGAGTTTCCGGTTTCCTCAGTTGATCGCCGACTTGGCTGTGGAAACAGTGCGAACAAAACGTCATTTCATGCCCATGCCAGAAATCGTTCTTCGCGGAACAGAACCGACAAAAGAGAAACCGATTGTATCGCGCGCCGTAATCGGGAGAACCAATATTTCTCTTTTGGCAGAAGCAATTTCTCTGGTGAAATCAAAAGGGGAGAACTACAAAATTTACTTTGAAGGCCATATCAACTCCTATCTTTTCGGTGATGAAGAGGGATCACTGTCAGATGTTCTCAATCTTTACAACGGGAAAAAAGAGTTCATTCGCAATGAAATAGTTAAGCGGTGTGTCGATCTTGAAGAACTGAAAGAGTACTCCAAGCGCACCGGGGAAAGTCAACTCACCAAGGTTATTGAACTGGTGAACAAACACGGCAAAGCACTTCCTTCGCTCTTGGCACTTCTGCGTAAACGGCACGTAGAACCGGAACTTCGCCACACGGCCGACTGCTGTTTTTCCACGGTTCATCGCTGTAAGGGATTGGAGTACGATGAAGTATTTCTCTGCAGCGATTTTACTCACGAAAAGATGATTCACGTGTTCAAAGACGATCCCGAGCGTACGCCGGCAGAATTGGCGGAAGAGGTGAATCTTCTCTATGTGGCGATCACGCGGGCGAAACAGCGGTTACATCTTCCCAAAGAGTTTGTGCCAGAGTCGTTCAAACAGCCCATGCGATCGTCAATCAAAGTAATTCGCGATGCTGATTCTATGGAAAAACTTGATGCGGCAGCTTCGCGAAAGGAGTGGTTCTACCGCAAGGGCGAATCAAAATATCCGCAGTCGAACAAACGACCATCTCGTCAACCAGCGGAAACTCCACGATCTGCAGGAACATTCTGGAACACTACCGACGAAGCATATCTGAAATCGGAGTACAAAAAGGGAACGCCACTTCGCGTGATCGCCGACACGCTCGGGAGAACGAGAAGTGCCATAACAGGGCGGCTGAAACATCTTCATTTGATCGAGGATTGATACGGAAAAATCCTGATGGATAGAAAATAACGTGAATATTCTTGGTTCACAGGCCTTCGACCTGTGCTGGTATAATATCGCCCGCTTCGGGGCTGAAAACTATGAGTATTAACTGAATAGCATAAAAAAAATCCCTGCCGAATATCTTCGACAGGGATTTTTACATTGAACATCAAAAAAACTATTTCTGCGTTGCTCTCGTCATGTCGACGGTGAGTTTTCCTTTTGCAGTAGCGCCAATTTTCAAACCGGTTTGCGTGAGCGCAAGTCCACGGGGACTCAATGTCGATACCGCGCCGCTAACCTTGATATCTGGTTGTGGACGATACTCTTTCAGCGTTGTGTTGAGCTGGGTTTGAAGATTGGTAAATTGCGGTTTCAACGGAATGGTCAGTGCTTCGGCAAGTTTCTTTTCAATAATTCCATTGAACATCCACTTTGCAGATTTTAGCAATAGGCTTCGGCTTTGAAGATCAAACCCAATATCTTGAATTGTAAGTATTTGGGTGAGAGTATCAAGTTCTGGGCGACCAACAAGTGAAATGGTTCCTTTATAATCACCGGAAAGTTTGACTTCGATTCGCACTAAGCCAGTATCGCCATTTAACCACAGTTCATCCACAACAATCGATTTTTTCCCTGCGGGGAATGTTTTGCTGATCGTTTGATCGCGAGCCATTTTTTGCATTTCTGCGTAGCTAACTTCGACATTGAGATTGAGAATAAACCCTGTGTCTGGTGTGGCTGTGGTCAATTTGGGAAGTGGCTTTGCGGGGTTTGATGCAGGGGCTGTTCCGACGAAACACTCAGAAAGCGTGCGCATCCCGAGAACGGTAGTAACCGAATTTCCTTTGCCCGTGAGCGGGGTCATCAGTACCTGATCAGGTGTTAATCTCAGCCACACGTTGTTCTTTTTATCCAGAAGTTGCGGTGTTTGCATCTGCGTCCAGAGCGGAGTGAGTATTTTTTTCAGATCGAGCTGGGTTTTGATCAACTTGTCAATTGTTGGCCCTAAGCCGACTTTAAGTCCTGAAAAAACGATATCAGCCACCGGCTTAAAGGGAATTGTCAGCGGACCGACCTTTGCTTCTGGCGCTGTAACCCATTCATAACCTTCGAACGTGGTTTTGGTGGTAACGGTCCAATCGGGATTGATCAACATGGATGTTTTCATCCGCACTTTTACTCCACCAAGAACTTCCTGAGTAGCTTCACGGCCAAAGAGTCCTGTGGAGAGTTTGAGTTTGAGATTGATAGGAAGTTGGTAGGCAAATGAAGTTCCGGTTACCGCTACGCGAATTGGTTCCGTTTTGGTTACCGTAACTCCGGCGCGAGAAAATCCGGCAATAACGGTGATTGAATCATTGGAAAAAATGACACCTTTTGTGGCGTTGTTGATCTGTTGCTCCAACCAATCAGCCGAAAGGGTTACCGGAACGGTGACCGTCGAAGGAATCGGGGTAAGGTTCGCGTTCACATGCTTTTGAGGAAGAGCTGAAAGATTAGTTGCCTGTTTTCCACAGCTGGTCAGCGCGAGAAGGATAGAAGTTGCCGTAAGCAGAAATCTCTTTTTCAACAAGGGTTCTCCAGTAGTTTAGGGTAGTTTCCGGCGGAAAATATGATCTGCGCTTCGGGAAGATGATTAGCAATTAAATCAATTCGTAACTACTCAGGTGGTTTCCAAACCAAAAGTTGGCTCCAGAACTCGTTCCAAGC
>DYSA01000305.1 GCA_020726425.1 Fibrobacter succinogenes
CTTCCAGTGAAATAATGTCAGATTCTGTAAGCGGATTTATTGTTCTTTTTTTCATTACTACTCAGGTTGTAAGTCTTTTTACTAACATATTGAAAATTAAGCATCTCGTTCCAAGGCTCCTGCCTTGGAATGCAGATGTGAGGCTCTGCCTCAATTAAATCGAGGCGGAGCCTCAGGGATGCATTCCCAGCGGGACGCTGGGAACGAGTGCTGGAGCCAAATATTGTTTTTGAACTCCACCTAAGTAGTTGCGTTTTTTCATCTGCTTAAAATAGATCATGGTTGCTTTATTTCGGGTAGTTACTTACCACACATCGATTTTTAATCTTGTCGCAAACCTACCGAACTACCCGAACTATTGCGGAACTGTCTGCGACAACCGTATCGATCACTGATCCTCCCGATTTTTTCCACGCCGAGATAAACCGGCGAAGGTTCTTGGCGGGAAGGGTTACTCGAATCGTGTCACCGATAGTAGCTGTGGCTTCGTACTGAACAAAGGGGAAATCGCGCGAACTTTCTTTTGTGAGAACCGATTTTTCCATGGGAACCGCATCCGCAATAGACTCTTCGGAAAGCGACCGTTCCATTTTCGGCACCGCGCTTTTTTTCATCGCCATACCAGAACTACTCCCCAGAACCGCTTCATTTTGAACCGCTTCATTTTGAACCGCTATAGATTTAGACTCTTCCACAGCTATGATCTCTTGCTCTTTTGCCGATTCCTGATAACTCACCGAAGGAGCCGCCGCGAGTATCTGCGGTTGTGGGGAACTCATTGTTCCTTCCGACATGCCATCACTGCTCTGATCCATTTTCATTTTCTTTGCAGATTGAACCGGAACAACCACGTTCGATCGAGCTTCCGACATCGACTGCTTTTCATCCACCAGAGCCGATTCCTGAACAGCACTCGTGGCGGACACTTCATCGTTAGAAAAAGTTTCCATTGGCGCCGAAGATTTCATCGACGGTTCAAACTGGTTCACCACGCTGGTCAACTGAGATCGGAATAGCACCGCCAGAACCACCATTGAAATCACCACGCCGATCGATTCGCGGGAAAAAAGTCCTTTGAGCAAACCGGCAAAAGAAAATTTTCGCCGATCTGCCCGAGCGCGAACTTCGCGAACCACCCGATCGGTAAACTCTTCGGAAACGGAAATTTCAGGAACCGCATGGATTGCTTCGAAATAGGCCTGTGCCGAAAGGAGTTCGAGGCGAAGTGGTTCGGAACTGGTCAGATCGTTTTCAAACTGATCCCGTTCTGATTGTGAAAGTTCACCGCGAATGTATCGTTCAAAAAAGAGATTATCGTATTTAGAACTCATTTCGAACCTCCGCAACTGATTCTTGAAGCATGGCGCGACCTCGGCTGATTCGCGATTTCACGGTTCCTTCGGAGATACCGAGAATTGCCCCGATCTCTTCGTAGGAGAGCTCTTCGAGATCGCGAAATATCACGACTTCTCGAAAGATTTCTGGCAGGTGAGCGAGATGGGACATGAGAAGTTTTCCCGCCTGTACTTTTTGCATGTTCTGTTCCGGTGAACTGTCGCGATCCACCACCGCGATTTCGCTGGTTTCGCGATCCACACTGCTCACTCGTTTGCCGTTCCTTTTCAAGCGACTCCACCACGAACCGTAACGATTGCGACAACGATTTACCGCGATTCGATAGAGCCACGTGGAAAACTGCGAATCACCGCGAAAGGTGTTGATCTTTTCATAGAGAACCACGCACACTTCCTGAGCAACCTCTTCGCCATCGATCGGATTTCCCAACCGGCGAGCACAGAAGTTCACCAGCCGTGAACGCCATCGGTTCACGAGGAGACGAAATGCTCGCTCGTCGCCTTCGCGAATCCGTTCGACCAGATCGAGATCTCTCAACTCTTCGCCCACCTCTACTCCTTTGACAAAACCAGCGACAGATATGTTCCCGCCGGCGGTAAAATAGTTTACTTGCGATTCACTCCGCTGTCACGATATGGTTGCTCATGTGAAACGAGATTCACATCAGACCAAAGGGATCAGAGACGTTGTGGCAAGCGAATACTGCTGTTCTGAAATCTGGTTGAACTTCCTTCACCCCGTGACCTATCTTTCATATAGCATCCTGATAGTGGCTAGAAGATTCACAAAATGAGGCCCTTTTGCTCGAACGCCGCACCCTTTTTATCGCGATCCACAGGAAACGAATCTATCTCGTTCCACTCATTCTTATCGCGATTATTGCTCTGTACAAAGGAGTCTCTTCACAGAAAATTGTTGTGGGAGAAAAGGGGGTTCAGAGTTTTCTGTTCACCGATGACTACGACTGGGTGAGATTGGATACTCAATCGCAGGTTTCGATACCGAACCAATCACAAGCGTCTTCTCCCTACGCAAATGCGGGCCATTCGAAAATTATCACCTCATCCATTGATTCTACTATCGAATGCGTCTATATCATCGGCGACACTGAAGATCCATCGGTGGGGGTGAAACTCATGGTGGAAGACACCACTGATTTCATCGATCTTTCCCAAGCATCAAAACTGGTGATCACTCTGGATCCCCAAAAAACAGACAATCTCAACGTGACGCTATTTTTCCATCTTCCCCAATTTACTCTGATGAATGTTCCGCAAACTCATCGATATGCGATCACCGAACTCACCATTCACCCCGATCAGTCAACCTATTACATCCCCATACGAACCCTTCACACGCCACTGTGGTGGTACGCTCTCAACCGCACCAGCCGCTCTCTTCTCCCTGAAAAAATTCCCTATGAACGGTGTACGGGAATCTCTTTTTCTAACCATGAACTTGCTCCGCGAGGTGACACGCTCACCATGGCAATTGAATCGATCAGCGCAACGCCATCGCTCTGGCCAATCGGTTTCACTGCCGGAATAGTGAGCATACTCTACCTTCTCGGCTATTTCGCACTCTACCGTGGTTGTGTGCAAAAGGAACTTTCATACAGCCCCATTTCTCTCACCAGTTATCTCACCCAAGAAAGCGCCGCGATTACGGCATTTGTCGGATTGCACTACCACTCTCCCGATCTCACCATTTCCCACTGTGCAAAGGAAACGGGGCTTTCGGAAGATCGCATACGGACAGTTCTGAAAAAGTCTTTGGGGAAAACGATGAAAGCGTACGTAACCGATCTTCGCATGGCCGAATCGCAACGACTTCTCCGCGAAACCGATCGTCCAATCGTCGAAATCGCACTGGCTGTGGGGTATAAACACGTCTCCAGTTTTAATCATATCTTTAAAGAAGTAGTTCACCTCTCCCCGCGCGAGTTTCGCAAAAAAGAGAGATTGTAAAATTCTATTTCTCAGTTTCAAAAATGCTTTGCAAAAATCCCGTTAAAACATTTCTCTCCTCTTTCCAAACTTGTGCAAACATCCCTTTAACTTGGTGAAAGGCTCTTCTCAAGCCAACTCACGGCAATTGTGGAAATCGTGCCGTAGTTTTATAACAGGTGAGATTTTTTTAAACAAAGGGGCCCGTAGATGAATCAGTTTGTGAGAAAAATGAATCGTAAAAAAGATGAAATGAGATCAAAAAAGGTACTCGTTTTCGTCACATCGGCGCTGGTATTGGGGATTGTCGGCGTGGGAAAACTGT
>DYSA01000306.1 GCA_020726425.1 Fibrobacter succinogenes
GAACCCGTTTCCTGCTCATCAAGAAGATTGCCCAGAACATCGAATACGCGAACCGTAACAGTTGCACCCGAAGACGCTGATTTTTTGTGTGGATCGAGTTTAAGTTACTTCTTTTAAAGGAGCCGGACTGGCAGAATGTATCGCACCGATATTTGTTCAAAGAGCACCCTTTCGCCATTTTGAATCTGTATCAGTACCAGTTCTCCACACAATCCCACTCCCCTTTCAAATATACTGCTGTTCAAATCAAACTATTCAGAGAGAGAACAAATCGATTCGCTTCAATTTCTCCCATAAAAAATCCCGGAGAAGAAACTATTTTGAGCGATCTGAAACCTTTGATTTGTATAGGTAATGATGGAAAAACAAACAGCTCGACAACTCTATGAAACCTACGGTCATCTCATATTCAGCCGATGCAGAAAAATCCTGCAGGATGAAGAGCGGGCAAAAGATGGACTTCAAGAGTGCATGATTCGGCTTATCGATCAGTTTCCGAAGTTCGTTTCGCCGGATCACGTGATCCCGTGGATTCTTCGAGTGGTGAAAAACTACAGTCTCAATGAACTGCGCAAGACCAAGCGATTCAGCAACAACGAAGTGCTCGATCGCCTTCCGGCGACCAGTGAACGGGAACGGGAGTTCGAAACCGGTGACACGATTCGATTGGTTCTGGCGTGTCACAACAAAGATGTGCAGGATGCAGTCTATTTCACCTATATCGAAGAGCTGAGTCAGGAAGAGATTCGCGAAGTGACCGGTCAATCGCCGGCGACAATTCGGCGGAATCTCGCAAAATTTAAGGAATCACTCCCAAACCTTCGCAAACGGTTAGGACTTTGACTATGAAACAGTGTGCAACAATCGATCTTCTCTCCTACTCCACCGGAATCTGCAGCGATTCGGTGAAATCCACGGTTGAATCCCACCTTGAAAAGTGCGAGTCGTGCCGGACAAAACTCGATGCACTGCGCAGTGAACGGGATGCGTTTTTGGCGGCGGTTCCCTTTGAAGAGCTGGATTTCACGCCAAAACAGGCGGCGATTAAGCGGTTCCCTCCCTTTTCAAAAGCGGTTTCTTCCGTGGCGGCACTTCTGGTTGTGGGGCTAATCGTGGGGAAAGTGACGTTTACTCAACCGTCGGAAACAGCAGGCGTAGCTCTCAAGGGTGCAACGGGGTTTCAGATCATGGCGGAAAATTCCGAC
Organism: Fibrobacter succinogenes; assembly: GCA_020726425.1. Taxonomy (GTDB): domain Bacteria; phylum Fibrobacterota; class Chitinivibrionia; order Chitinivibrionales; family Chitinivibrionaceae; genus JAIFMU01. Next base: position 1,206 of record DYSA01000306.1, read on the forward strand.
GGGACGATCAATGAACGGCGCACGCCAATTTTCTATCCCGACGAACGGATTCAGATCTGCTACACCGTGACGGAACCTTCCTACGTCACTATCTTTTCTGTGGATAGTTCCGGGGCAGTATCTCGGTATTTCCCCGCCGATGCAAATCAATCTGCACCGGTAGCTCCGGGGGTGAATGTGCCGATTCCCAACAGTGTTCGCTTGGACAATTACATCGGTTCAGAGACCTACTGCATGGTGGTGACCAAAGCGCCGATCTCTGTTGATTCGGTGGCGGCAGTTGTTGCTCAGTCGATCGTGTCGCACTCGGTGGAGGGGATCGATCTCCCCGCCGGAGATACTCTTTTAGTCTACACTACAGAAAAAAAGGTTCGTAAGTGATTCGTCTGTTCGCCCTTCTTTTGATTCCCGGCTGGCTCTTGGCAGCTCAGTATGCGGTTTTGGTGGGATCGGAAAACGGCGGCGCCGGCGTGGTTCCGCTTCGCTATGTGAAATCAGATCTCGTGGCAATGCGGCAGGTATTGATTGATCACTGCGGCTATTCACCGGAAAAAATCGTGACGATTCGCGATGGATCACCGGAACAACTGACCGCTCAACTGCGATCGATACGGTCGCGTCTTCGCCGGGATGACCAGTTCTTTTTCTACTACACCGGCCACGCGGACAATCGGTCGCTTCGCATGGGAAAACGTCGGTTCGATCTGGTCTCCCTCAAAAGCCACCTCGATTCGCTGGAAGGATCACTTCAGATTGTGGTTCTCGATGCGTGCCAGAGTGGAAGTTTCGGGCGACTCAAGGGAGGAACAATCGATGAGCCACTGATCCTTCGCAATGAATCGGGGGATGGTCGGGTGGTTCTGTTTTCCAGTTCCGAATCGGAGTTTTCACAAGAGTCAGATTATCTCAAGCACTCGATTTTTTCGTACTACTTTATGAACGGCCTTCGCGGGATGGCGGATATTTCCGGCGATCAAAAAGTGACTGTCGATGAGGCGTATCGCTACGCTTACGGTCAGACGGTTGCCGCCACGGTAAACTCTGCCGGCGGCGTGCAGCATCCGGGATTTCTCTTTGACTATCAGGGAAAAGGGGATATTCTTCTTTCCGACATGACCAGTAAAACCGCGGGAGTCACTCTGGATCGATCCGTGATGGGGCAGATCGTGATTATCGATCCATCGAAACAGATCGTGGCGGATTTTCGCGCCGACGGTTCGCGGGAGATGATCGTGTCGCTCAACCCGGGAAAGTACACGATCTTCCGCAATCACAATGGGAAAGCGGCAAAGAAAACAATCACCGTGGGAAGTTCGCGAACGGTGATTCGGGCAAACAGTTTTGTCGCCACGGGATCGATTCCGGTGATTCGCAAAGGAGGGGCACCTCAGACCGTCGTATCCCTTGGCGGATCAGGCGGAACTTCGTTTATCGATCACTCGAAACTGGAACGATCGCTCACCACCAGTTCTGCTTTTCCACCGGAAATCCCCTTTCTCCTCGAGTTTACGCGACCGCCATTTTCCTTGGGTGGAGGATTTTCCGTGCAATCTCCGCGCGGAGTGGTCACTTCGGCCCAGATCGCTCTCACCCGCTACTACGCGGAGAATGAAACAGCGGGTTCACGCATAGGACCAGTTCAGGATACGTACAGATCACTGCTGATTCACAATGATCTCTTGAAATACACGGAAATCCGCACTCTTGTGGGATACCGTTTTTCACCGGCGAACCGATTCGCCTTTTCGATTCTCGGAGGCGGTTCGTTTCTCAAAAGCCGGTTCCAGTCCGATGTTACCTACAACGATTCGCTGTTTAGTACTTCGCGGCAGATCAGCAAAGAGTTTGTGCAGAACTCGGTTCTTTTTTGCACCGCAGCAAACAGTGAACTTTCACTTTCGCCAGCGTTTTCGGTGATGGTTCAGGGAGTTTACGGGAAAGAGATTAGCCACAAAAGCACCGCCGGTGATGTAGCGTTCGATCCGTCGGGTCTGCGCCTTGAACTGACGTTCCTCTTTCATTTGAATGGAGAATAAGATGAAACCGTTCATTCTGCTCGCGCTCTTCGGAGCTGTGGTGTTCAGTGGATGTTCCGATGTGGCTGATGCCAGTCCCGATGCAACAGTAAATTACCGATCGCCGATCAATCTCTCCTACGCCAATATGACCTCTTTTGAAACGATCACCTACGGTACCAATGGCACAACAATTCTGTCGCGAGACACGGTAACGCTTCTGGTTGAACGGTCGCCATACACCGATTCCGTGACAAAAGAACCACTCTGGTTCTATCACTGGAAAGATAATCTTCAGGGATTTATCATAACATTTCATCAAAAACAAGCCTCTACCTCCAGCGGAGTTTTCGTTGCGGGAACCTATAACCAAACGGATACGACTCTTTTTGAATCACCAAAACT
>DYSA01000307.1 GCA_020726425.1 Fibrobacter succinogenes
TGCAATCATTTTCCAGAAAGCATAGAACCGAGAACAACATATACATACAGAAACGGAACCATTTCCGTAAGGATCATAACAAAATGGAGAATAGTATCATGATAAATGCAAAACAATATATCAACTCATCAGCGCCTTTTGACTCATTTCATTGAAACGGAGGTGAGAATTTACAGTCCTCAGAACTTTAAGGGATCAATCGAGATGTCCGACCAAATCTCTACTGGAATGATATAATTTCAAAAAGAAACACTTCGGAGGGAAAGATGATTACGACACAATTTTTAAAAGCTATTCGATTCGCAGCAGACAAACATCGAGACCAACGCAGAAAAGATCACCGAGGATCTCCATACATAGTTCATCCTGTAGCTGTTGCTGAACGTCTTATCGACGCGGGCATTTCCGACGAAGCTACCCTTATTGCGGCAATACTCCATGACACGATAGAAGACACAGAGTGTACTTCCGACGAAATAGCACTCATTTTCGGTTCAGAAATTGCACAACTCACAGAAGAACTCACCGTTCCCGAAACATGCACAAAGGCAATTGATAAAGCGAGAGAAATTTCCGATGCAGCCCTACTCTCACCTAAAGCGGCTCTGGTCCGAACTGCGGACAAGCTCTGCAACCTTTCTGATGTTCTCGACGACACCCCTGTCGGCTGGACAGAAGAACGTCGAGACAGATATATAATCTGGGCACAAAGAGTAATAAAGGCTGCAAACTGCACTAACCCTATACTTCAAGAGCAACTTATACAACTCATCACCATCGCGGAAGCACGGTTTTCTCGTATATTTACGCTTCCTCAATAGGTCCCACTCTTCCTTTTCAATCTTTCTGTTCACAGAAATCTTCACTTTTGTGTTCTGAAAATCCCCAAAAGTGTCGAGAGTCACACCAGCACCAAGTGACAATAATCACACAAAATATTTTTATGTCGTACTAGTGTATCTATTATTGATATAGAGTTACACTGTTCTCTATGTTCTCAAGACGACAAAAAAACTACACGTTTTTCCTTTTTCTTGCGCTATATTAGCGTATACAGAAAATTCTTCAGAAAGAACAAGCATGGCCGATAATCTTATAATCGAAAAAATTTTCGAATATGATAACTACCGTTTTTTTCTAAAAGACTACTTTGCAGAGCAGAAACGATTGAAAGATTCATTTTCTCATCGTTCATTTGCTCAAAAAGCAGGTTTTGCATCATCGAGTTTCTTTTCTCATGTAATCGATGGCAAACGCAGCCTAACAGAAAACTCAACTGATAAAATGCTGAAAGGTGTTGCGCTTCGCGGAAGAAGGGCTACATTTTTCAAAACACTGGTTCTTTACAATCAGGCAGAAACCGTTGAAGAACGGGAAGAACTCTACAGAAAACTGAACAGAATACGCCGTGGAAGTGAACTCTTTTCTGTTAACGAAAAACAGTGGAGCTACTATGAAGAGTGGTACTACCCTGTAATCAGAGAACTTGCAATACTTCCTGACTGGGAAAATGACTATAAAAAACTGGGAGAATTGGTTATGCCAATCATCACTCCCGACAAAGCCCGCAAGGCGGTCGAACTCCTTGTCGATATTGGCATGCTCAAGAAAACCGATTCCGCATTTGCACTCGCACATAACACCGTATCTGCCAAAGATGTACCTGCAGTAGTGACGCGGAAAATGCGGCGCGAATTTATCCACCTTGCCGAAGAAGCGATGGAAAAACTCGAAATTCATGAACGCCATATCTCCGGAGTAACGGTTACGCTTACAGAACGACAGTATCATATCGTCGAAAACAAACTCAATGAACTTCGTCAATTTATACTTTCTGATACACTCGGGGAGACTCAAGGCGAAGGAAAAGTATTCCAGATAAATCTCCAAGCTTTCCCACTCACGAAATCGGTAACTCTTCGGGGTATGGGAGGAGACGATGAATAAATTTACTTTACTCGTATCAATGATCATCGCATTTTTCCTTATTTCCTGCAGTGCGCCAAAACAGACCGCAGGCGGATCAGATATGCCAAATGGGATTATTTCAGGAGTGGTTGTAAGTTCAGCGGGAGAACCAGCGGCAAATGCTTCGATGACTCTTAAATCAGTTAGACTTCATCCTGACGGTGATACAACTCTTACCGAAGTGATGATCCAAACTGATAAAAACGGTGCTTTTAACTTTACTGAAATTCGTTCAGGGAATTACATATTGATGGCGACGCTTCCGAATGGTGAAACGTCTATTCTAAGCAAGATTCAGAAAACAGAGTCGCCTTTGCAGAATGTTTCAGTAGTTACCGGAAAACCGGTATCAATTCACGGAAGAGTAATAGCGAAAAATGGCGTTGCAAGAAATGTATCCGTCACAGGAAGCGCGATTTCTTCAACCGTCGATGCTAATGGTTTCTATGTTTTGAATTCCGTCCCGACCGGAGATATCGACCTCGTAATTGGTGGTGAAAACCAGATGAGTGTAGTTGAAATATCCATAGCACCGACAACTGGCAAAGAGTCACTTTTCCTTAGGGATTGTGAACTGAGTAGCAATTCAGCCGAAACGTACCAGTTCCACCAATCTGAAGGAGTGGCTTCAAAATCATTCCCGATCGTTTACAATGAATCTGATGAACCAGACTGGTATAAGGGCACTGATTTCACAGGAATTTCAAGTGAAAACATTGTCGATCTACGCGACTCATGGAATATTCCGGTAATCGTAGAACTGACATCGGCCACGATCGAGAATCTTGGCGGAATCGCGAACATGAGTGCCATTAAAACAAAAGTTGAAACGCAATTTAGAACGATCAACGCAAATTTCAACAACAATTTGCTTAAAGGGAAATTAACATTCAGTGTCGATTCTATTGGAGTTTACTCCTCTGAAGCGACAAGTGAGCCACTGTTCCCGTATTCATTCCGTATTATCTACGACGTGAACCGTGAATTGACGAGTGCCGAGTGGAATAAAACCAGCAGAACTGCTGTGCTGCACACCCCTGAACTTTCGTCCACAGATCTCTTTTCGAAGGCATCAACAGTTGAAGCTACTCGACTGTTTGCAATTTCTCGTGGCGCCTTTTCTATTGTCGATGCAAAATTTGCAAAAGCAAAAGTGGTATTTGACACGGGAGCCCGCGATAGCATAGAACTATCATTTGAACAGCCAGAACTTCTCATGTGGGGCGAAGGTGGAGTGGAACTAGACTTGCAAACAATCGGAGTCATAAACAGAAACATGAATACTCGTATTCCAAGTTTTATTAATGACACTAATGCGACGCCGGTAAGTCTTAGCTTGAAAATTTCGATTAATGGATTGCCCGCATCGAATGCGCGAGTTACAAGCTATGCACTGCTTCGTTCAAATGGAACTTTGGGAACAACACCAAAGTACAATTCTATTACCGACGATCAGGGCATGTACGAGTTCCCTGAAAATCCCTATAGAGTTTACAATACCACGTTCGCGAATCTGATGGTTGTAATTTCTACCACAACGAAAACCTACTATCAATGGTTACCGAGCTATCAAGTGCAAGGAGAGTGGCTTACCAGAGATAATTCTCTTTTAGAAATCAATCTTTAAAAAGTACCACTGTTAAAGCCGGCGT
>DYSA01000017.1:0-14242 GCA_020726425.1 Fibrobacter succinogenes
AACAAGACTTACAATGCATTATCACGCGCCGGAATGCCCGTGGGATTAATCGACATACACAATAAACTTGTCTCATTTGAAATGGGAATCTGTGGCCAAAAAGTGGCAACTTCAGATGACTCAACTGTTATCAAAGATGTAGCTCTCACTTTGCCACGATTTACCGTTGGAGCTCCGGGTAGAGTCGCATTCACCGGAAACTACGGCATTATTCCTATGCGGATGCTGAGTGGCGATTCACTGACTCTCTATATGCCACAGCATCGATTCGGAATCGCCCTTGCGGCCCAAGCTCCCGATGGCGTGTTCCGCGTCGGTTTTAACCTCGATGGATTCGGTGGAAAAAGTGCATACGAAGAGAGACAAGACAGTGGTCGCGCAATTCTTGGTGCAGAAAATATAGGGCTCTCTTTCGGTACCGCGCCGCATAAATATTTCAGTATGGATCTTGGAGTATATACAAGCGGTTACATCGACACTCTTTTCGGAACTAAAACTGAAAAAAAAGACGGCGAGGAGAAAATGATTCGCCAGGAGCGCATTGCCGAGATTGAACTTCCGCGTGTCACCACGAATATTCGCGTTGGCGACACTTCAGCCGTCAATATGGGAACTCTCGATTTCACCTATGGGAAAAAACATTTTGTCTACGCGGTAAGAAACGGCTTGAAGAGTATGCCTGCTGTGAATGACGAAGACCCACAACTCCCCAATCTCGATCCGATCATAACTGATTCTATTCGCTGGAATTTTGTAGATCGCCTCCACTTTATTCCCGTCGAAGAAAAAGTTGAACTTAATCCCTCATTCTCTTTCGGCTACATGCACAACAGATACAAGCGAATGAATCCCGGAAAAGACAACCAACCCATGGATTACAATGGTGAAGACACGGATAAACGGTGGGAAACCTCGTCATTTCGATTTGGCTTTGGACTCGATTTACTCTTTGCAAATTGTATTGATTACTGGAATGAATATGATCGAAGCAATATGAAACTCAATCTCACCGGTAAAAAACTTGCCGAAATGGCTGACTTTACCGAAAAGAAAAAAGATTTTAATCGCTATGCAACTGGTGCAGAGTTGGCTTTTCACAATATTCCTCCAATGAATTTCCCAGAATCGGGTGAACTGTTCTTCAACCTCTCATTCCAAACTCTTCAGGAAAGTGGGCTCTACGATGGGTATGGAACAGCACAGTATAAACATCTTGAAATGATTGGGACTGACACCCAGATCGAACGGTATACCCCGTGGGTTGGCATCCAGGAAATGGTTACGACAAATGATTTCACAATTGGAATGCGTGGTTCATTCAACTATCAACTTTTCGAACTTGGCGGAAGAATACATTTTCTGAAACAGACAACAACGAACCCCGATAAGTCTGACCCCGTGTTAAACGGACCGAAATACGGATTCAGATTCGTCTACAATCTTACCGAAAAAGCTCGCGTGAATCGTGTAAAATAGTAAAATCGAGAGATTGGGGAGCAAATCCCCAATCTCTTTGTTATACAACATTTCATAATTGATTTAAATCACACATTCAAACATCGCTCACTTCTACCTTTTGTAGACATATCCTTGAAATTGATTATATTCAATTATAAACCACTCTTCTATATCGGAGTTTCACATGCCCAAAATTCTCAAATCTTTTACCCAATTTATGACTCGCACATTTCAAAGATTTTGGGGAATAACATCAACCAGTGCATTTTTTGCAGACATCGCTTCACTGGTGCAACTTTTTTCAGCATGGAGAAGAAATCGATATCGCGATATTTCATTCCCAACTTCGGTAACAATGGTAGTTTCGTTGATGTATGTCATTTTCCCATTTGACTTACTCCCTGATATCATTCCACTTCTCGGTTGGATAGATGATATTGCTGTTCTTAAATTAGTAACCGATTCTCTCCGATATGAAATTAATAAATTTCGGGTCTGGCAAAGATGGATTGAAGAAACAGCACGGGAAAACAGTTCTTCACATACCTGATCCATCCTGAATCTATTTTTCCGCCGAAATCTATAGGAAGGATACGCCGCATGTCAGGAAGTTTTAACGATTTTTCATTAGCTCAGGATTTATATATTGCGACACTTGAAGCCGGGTATAACGCACCGACACCGATTCAGGAGCAGGTGATACCGGCTGTGCTTGAAGGTCGAGATATTCTCGGCGCAGCGCCAACCGGAACAGGAAAAAGTGCCGCATATCTATTGCCAATTCTTCAGAAACTCATACAATATGGACCGAAAGTTGGCGAAAGAAAAGTCACCGCTCTTATTCTCGTTCCAACAAAAGAACTTGCGGTTCAGACAAGAAATTTCATTTTGGAATTTGCTGCTAGACTCACCGTTCGTACCACTCTTGCTTTTGGTGGAGTAGGAATTTCACCACAAATACAAGAGATTCGCCGAGGAACTGATATCGTTATTGCAACACCGGGTCGCGCAGTTGAACTTCTCGAACGCAAAGACCTTGCTCTGGATAATTTATCATTCTGCGTACTTGATGAAGTTGACCGTATGCTCCAAATGGGTTTCCTTCACGATATCGATGCTGTAACTCGACGCATCAGCCAAAACTGTCAAATCATGATGTTCTCTGCAACCATTACTTCAGATACAGCACGGCTCGGGGGGCGCCTTTTACGAAACCCACTGACGATCGATATCCAACAAAAAAAACAGACATTTACAAATGTCGAATCAGTTAAATGTAACACACTTTTTGTAGATAAAGACCGAAAAAGAAAACTTCTCCTGTGGCTTCTCAAGGAAATCAAATTTTCAAAAGCTCTCATTTTTGTAAACAGCAAAGGCGATGCGGATCGTCTCGGACGCGATTTGACAAAAGCAAATTTGGAACATGTCGTTATTCATGGAGATCGTACAAACGCTGATCGTCAACGTGCCGCAGAGCTTTTCCAACGCGGTTCGACACCAATCATGGTGGCAACAGACCTCGCGGCTCGTGGATTTGACGTTCCAAATCTTTCGTTAGTAATAAATTATGACATGCCAACTTCTACCGAAGTCTTTGTGCATCGCGTCGGACGAACAGGGCGTGCGGGAACAACTGGGCAAGCATTCTCATTTTGTGATCAAAACTCAAAGCATTTCCTACAGCGAATTGAAGATACGATATCTATTGTTCCAGAAGTGTTCCCATGGCAACCATTCCACAGTGATAAGATTGAAGAAATGGATCCTCAAGAATCGTACGAACGTATGAAAGCAATTCGCGATCGCGAAACAGACAGACGTGAAGCTAGCGAAGAACGCCGTGCACTGGAAGTTAAAGAAGTAAAACCACTTGAAGAAAAACCCCGTCCAAAAGTTAAAAAAGTTCCTCGCAAAGAGCGAGTAGTTCCAACCAAAACGGGGAGTAAAGTAGAAGGACGCCGTCCAAAAGTAACCGGCAAAGGAAAACAAAAAGCTTCTCGCCCAGATAATAAGGTACAAAAAAATAGAGGAAAACGTCACTAATATTCGGAGGCGATATGTACCATTTTTTACAACTCTTAAAAGCCTGTTTTTATACAGCATTGATAATTGGGGTTCCCACTATAATAGCGACTGGTGGACATGTTCCACCCGCCCTATTTGGTCACCCGGCATACCAATTCGCAATCATATTTGTATTCGGATATGCTGCAGGCCCAGTGATTTCTGACTTTTTAGGGCATCACGCCGGAACTGCATTGTTTTTCCCGAATAAACCAAATCTTGGCCACCCAACGATCAGCCATATCATAACGCTTATCAACAAAAGACACTACAAGGAGGCTCAAGAAGAACTCCGCATGCTTACAGAAATTGCCCCTACCGATTTTAGAGCATACAAAATGCTTCTCCAAATCACTGCGATTCATATCCCTGACCGAGGTTTGTTTGATATGTTTTTCAGAAAAGGTATGCAAAATCTTCTGGTTGATGACGAGAAAGAACTTTTGAAACGATATAAAGATGAACTTGTCGGTCTAAAAACAGCCCAAGGTGTCGACTGGACCCATAATACAACGAATGAACCAGAGGCTAACACTCGCCATTTTTATATAAACAGAAAACACCATAGAGAGAAAGCTAAGAGTATAGTTGCACCACATTCTGCGACTCTCCCAGCCCGTGAAACGAAGAAACCGAAGCTAGCAAATAATTTATCTCCCCGTGAAGAACGTTCAAACAATAAGAAAGCAATCGTCCCACACCACTTTCAGCAACACGAATTACATCCTCACATGGCTCCTCTTTTACCTGAAGTCCATACAATTATTCTCGAGAAATCAGAAAATTACAAAATTTCAGAATCCAACAGTACGATAAAAATTGATTCTTCTATAGAACACTTCGTACCTGAAAAAACTGAAGAGCCCAAACGGTTTCGATTCCAAAGAGGAAGATAGGCAAAAAAGGCTCGAACATTCGAGCCTTTTCTTTTTTCATCGCTATAATCGAGTCAACTATTCAGATAGATTATCAACAGAACTTTCTGCATCTTCTCTTGAAATCCCAAATAATTCTTGGCTTAAAGGAAGATTCAGAATTGTATACACAGATAGAGGTGGCTGAGTGGCTCCATTGTTTTCTACAAGCCAGTTATTTCCCATAATATCATTTACGATACTAGCAGCTTGGCTTCCAAGGGCAGAATGGTCTGGAAGAACGGCAAACGTACCCAAATCAAACTTGGGCTCCACAAAGTTTTTAATTCCTACAATAGCCGGAATTTTATTCTTTTTCAAAATTGGTTTCCATACATTTGTCAACAAAGGCATAGTTAAAAGCTTATTGTCGTTCGGAATCCAAACTGCACTTACCCCTTTAGAAATCAAATCATTCAATGCTTTTTCAAGATCAGCATCAACATTGTCATTGCCAATTTCTTTGGTAACCAACTCAATATTTTCATTTTTACAGAAATTACGGTTTTCATCGACAAATGGCGTAAAACCAATTCGATGGACAATCCCAATCGACTTAATTTTTTCTGCACCAAAAATTGAACGCAAATTGACGCTACTAGTCACGATAGGGATCTCATACCCAATACCTGTCGCATTTTCTAATTCATCAATAGCTGCATTTACCAAGATTGCCATTAATGAAACAGAAGGTACCTTTGCTACATCAGCCGGAAGAGTCGCTTGATACTTTTTAAATGTAGAAACAGATGTATTGTTCATCAAGATTACAACCTGAGGTGCCACAGAATTCATTGATGCCGAGATCATTTCAGGAGTTACGCTTTTGTCAATAACAAGATCTGAGATATCAAAATCAGATTCAAGTTCATAGGACATGCTATTTTTAACTTCTTCAAAATTTTCACCGGCAGTTCGAATCATCAACAATTTTTGCTTTGCACTGAGCCCCGTGAATCCGACAACAAGGATCAATAACGTCATGATCATCTGTTTGATGTTTAGTTTTTCCATTGAACACTCCCCATAAAACCAGGCATTACTTCTGTCAGTTTTTTTGCTACCTGCATTGACTTGCCTGAAGCTCCACCTTTGGTTGCAACCACCGCAACATTCCCAGTAACTTTTAGTGGTGTAGTCACCAAGTTCTGCGTAGATTTTGATTTAAAAAAAGCAAGATCTGACTCAGCAATTACTACACCTTGTGCCATTTGGAATGTCAAAAGTGGAAGAAGGTCTTCAACTTTTGTTACATATTTTACTTTTGCAGTTTTTCCGATCATAGTACCAACAAATGACTGCATAACTTCACGACTATTGTAATCGACGACTCCAATAGTCATAGTAGCAGTTAGAGATGCTGGATCAACAGGTTTATCGACAGATAGCAACACATATTTTTCCGGTTGTCCACCTGTTCTAAGCGCACTTTGCACAACAGAGTAGCCGGCAAGTACTTGTGTCTTTTCTGCCTTCAGTAAAATTGCATCAGGCTTATCAGTAGCGGCTTTCATCGAAAAATCGCTATATTTACCAAATACTGTAACGGTAACATCTCCCGCTGATGCTTGAATCTTCTGTTGCACAATATTCGGTTTTAGCGTAGAGGGGTAGTACACGTATAAATTTTCGGCAAAACTATACGCGGGCAACGATAACGTTGCCAATATACAGTACCTGATAATTCTTTTTTTCAAGTTCATTGAGAACCCCAAGGTTAAGCTTCAAACACTTCTTCAATAGTAGACTTGAAATCTGCAACGAAGTCCGCATCTTTGAACTTCAACGGTTTTTCAATATATCCCTTTGCACCAAATGACATACACTCGAGCATTGTATCTCCTCTTACCGCAGAAATCATAACGACATTTGCATCAGGATATTTGGTTATGATCTCTTCCATTGCCTGTTGCCCATCTTTATTTGGCATTGTGATATCTAAAGTAATAAGATCGGGTTTATGTTTTTCATATAATTCAACCGCTTCATTACCATCATTACCGGTACCAACAACTTCATATGACATCTCAGATTCAAAAAATTCTACTATTTGCTTAACCAAAAACTTTGAGTCATCAACGACAATTACTTTTCTTCCCATACTAGCCTCCAACCAAAATCATCTATTAATTAACATTGCAAATCCACGCACGGCAAATCCGATTTGCACCCAGCTTTCACCAACAAAAACTTTTCCAGTGACAGCCCATGCACGCGGGAAAAATGCTCGTTTTGCTGCATACATAGGTACAGCTTGAGACAAAACACCAAATTGTTCAACAACGCCGGGGCAATCCATAAGCATTCCACAATAAGTGTTTGCCAATTCTCCGTAAATATCTACGAGCTCTTCTTTTTCTTCAAAAAAGGCGCTTACGTGATCATCGCCAGAGGCTACCATAATTACACCTTGATAGTCAGAATTTGAACATCCCAACGTTATAATATGGTCGAATTCACCTGAAAGCCGCTCTTCAACGGCCCAATCATCTTTCAGCTCTGCATCTACCATGAAAAATGATTCAACAGTTTCTTTCGCTGTTTCTGCAATTCCACCGAGTAGAGCAACCAATGCATCTTTCATAATATCCACAAAAACCTCTTTTCTCAAACCGGCATAGTAATTGTAAATTGAGTACCAACCCCAACAGTTGATGCAATTTCAATTACGCCATGTAACTCTTCGATTTTCGCTTTGACAATATCCATTCCAACTCCACGACCTGAAATTGTACTTACTTCACTTGCTGTTGAGAACCCATTTGCAAAGATCAGATTTGTCTTGTCTGAAATTGTCATTGCATCAACTTCACTTGCTGTAATAATCCCTTTTTCTACTGCCTTTTGAGCAATGATTTCAGGGTCAATACCTTTTCCATTATCTTGAATAGTAATTACGCGCTTGTCTTGGTCAAATTCAACACCCATGATAATTTGCCCTACGGGTTTCAACAATTCAGCCCGAACCTCATCAGACTCAATACCATGGTCAACGGCATTGCGAATGACATGTAGAAGTACTTCATCAAGTTCGCTCAAAACCCGTTCAGGATATAAACGAGCTTCATGTGCATATTTAAATTCTATTGTCTTGCCCAGTTTGTTTGCCGACGTTGACGCAATTTTTTGAAACTTACGTGCTAATGTTTTCAAAGGCTTCCATGAAAGCATTTCTGCAACTTTTTGTAGCTCTGACACAACATCATTATGGCGATATGATTCAGCTACTGAATTCGCAAGACTCTGTAAATACTCAACATTCTCTTCTGGAATACGAACAAACACCGCTTCTTCATCCCCATAAATCAAACTCATTTTAGAACGAATTTCAAGCATCAACTTTTGCATTTCTACTAAATTTGATTCGATAGCACCAAGGTTATCATCTCTTCGAGATGCAAAAGGAGTTTTCAGCTCTTCCAAGGCATCCTCAGCACGGTGAGCAAATTCTGTCAAGAGATCGAACCCATACGAACCACCATTACCTTTGATTGTATGGATATCACGATACATCGCATCCACGTCATCCATCGAAACGTCATAAACAAATTCTTGTTCAGGGTGAAGTTCGCGTTGTTTACGAACACCTTCAAGATGTTTCTCAACTTCATTTTTGATTCTTGTAAGTCGAGTTTCAGAATCTTCAATGAAGGTCACGAGATCATCTTCAGGAGTATTAGCGATTCCAAGAATGGTTTTCATCTCATTTTCATGACGAATACGTTCATCTTTCATCATGCGCTCTTTTTCGCGTTTTTCAGTCTCATCAAGAGTAAGAACCATCAACTTTGAAAGATTTCCCTCTTTATCATAAATTTTCTGATACGAAACAGAAACATATTCCAAACGATCATCACCAGAAGCGGCAAATTCCATATCGCGAACAGGTGACAACTTTTCCAATTTATTCCATCGCTGTTTATCATGTTTCTTTCTAATTAATTCAACCCACGTATCAAAGGCATGCTTTGAATTTTCTTCAAGACGGAGCAGTTCGTATACATTATGAGTGGAGACATCTCCTACTTTCAAAATTTCATTTGCCCGAGCGGAATACTCTTCATTTACCGTCCCATCGAAGTTGATAGTAAAAAGTCCCTGGTCAATATTATTAAGAATATCTTTAACTTGTTGCATTTTTTCATCAATCAAGTCTTGGAGATGTTCGGTATACTTTTTAATCGTTTTACGCATCTCATCAAAATCCACCGCAAGCTTACCAATTTCATCATTACTTTCAGATTTTACATCCATAGAGTAATCGCCTTGAGAAATCACTTTCGCTGACTGAACTAGAGATGCAATCGGCTTTGTTATTTTTGTAGCAAGAGATTTCACCAAGAAGTAAGCGGCAGAAAGTGCTGCTAGCATAATGGCAACGAGAGCACCAATCATAACATTTCTGGCAGTGGCGGCATCAGCACGGGTTTCAGCAAGTGCCTTTTTCATCGATGCTGTTGAAAATGCATACCGAATGTGTCCCAGTATATTTGCATCTTCATCCATAACTGGTGCAACAAACTCTAATAGTTCGCTTCCACTAGCTTCCAGATCTTTCGAAACAAATGACTTTACTTTTACCGTATCTGTTTTACACTCAGCTGCCCAGAGATCTACAGAATCAGACAACGCATCAAATCCTTCAGGAGCACCTTCAACATTAGCAGAAGACGCATTTACCCAAGGACGGCGGTCTGCATCCATATAGATTCCGCGAACAATGTCTTCATCTCCAGAAACGGTTTTTGAAACTAACTGTTGAACTGCTGAAAATCCATTTTCAGATGCTGGCATGCGAAGAGCAATACTATTATTTCGCACAAGAATTCTACCGCGTGCTAACAAAGAGTTTTTTACAGACTCTTCACTTTTCTTAAGATTTTTCTGAGCGGATGCAACATTCATACCGGTAATAACAACCAGTACGACTAAAAATATCACCGCCATCATCCCCATTACATTTGTAATAAATTTTTGACGAATACTCATAAACTTCATCATACAAAACCCCATTGTTAACTTTCGATGACCTAGTATATCGTTATTCAAGTGAGAATTCAAGATTTAATCAGAAAAAGATATTGTTACCTTTGTTCCTTTTCCACGTACCGTATCTACGATAATTTTCCCGTGAAGTTTTTCTACGATAGTGTCATAGACGTAATCCATCCCTACGCCACGACCAGAAAGAACAGTCACATCTTCTTTCGTACTAAAACCTGGCAAAAACAGATGTTCATGAATCTGAGTATCGCTCATATCTGCCAAGGAATCTTCTGAATAACCGTGTTTTTTAACTAATTTTTCTCGAACCATTTCAGTGTCAATTCCCACTCCATCATCCTCAATTGAAACGTGTACCACATTTCCTTCACGAACCGCATTAATTACAATTAATCCTTCTTCAAATTTGCCCGAAGCTTTTCGATCTTCAGGTAACTCAATTCCGTGATCGATTGCATTATTTACCATGTGAATCAATGTTTTGTGTACCATTCTCAGCTTGGCGACATCCACATCTGTATCTTTATTGATCGCAATTTTAACTTTTTTATTAACCTTATCACAGCTATTCATGACAAGAGACTCTAAACTTGATTTAAAAAATGCAAGATTGATCATTCTCAGGGATTTAATCCCTTGCTCCAGTTCTCCAAGTTGGGCCAACTGATAGCGATCCAACTGAGAGCGTGCAATAGCTTGATAATTAGAAAGTTGTTTTTCCAAATCAATAATTTTATCAAGGTTAACCATAATTGTAGCTTGACTTCTCGCAGCTTTTTCTTCAATCGTTTCTTCGCGGCCACCAAGTTTTATCTGCATCTGTTGAAGCCGATCGATGTAGTCCGTGGCATTCGTTATGGAGTGCTCAAGTTCTTCCACATCTTTATCAGTCAACGTATCATCATCAGACTCTTCAATTGCTTTTAAGTGACTTTCAATATGGTGAGCAAGTGACTGTAAACCTTTAAAATTGAACTGACCTGAACTACTTTTTAAAGTGTGAAATGTTCGGAAAAGTTCTTTTACAAACTGCCGATCATGACTGTCACCTTCGACAACTTTACGAGCATCTGCCAATAAACTTGACGAATCATAGACAAAGCTTGTAACTTCGTCAGCTTCAAGATTCATAACTTGCGATATAAGTTCTAGATTTTCTTCATGTTTCATGCGTAGTTCAGCAGCCCGAACTTCGAGCTCCCGTTCATGAGTGACATCTTCCACCACGAGAAACAGCCGTTCTAAGCTTTTCCCCGAATCAGACTCTACGGGAAACCAACTAACATTGAGGATTTTTGCATTTGTATTAGAGAATTCATTGATCGGACAGAGATCGACAAGATCTTTAAAAGGTAGCATATCAAATTTATCAAACACAAGATCAACCCAAGAGATTGATTCTTCTGCTAATTTTGCGGGAATTTTCAGCGCTTCACAAATCGATACTCCGACCAAATCAGAACCTTCGTTCCCAACTACTCGAGCGGTTGCTTCACTGTAACCGGGAAGAACTTCGGCTTTTGCATTGAGCGAGATCAAACCATTGGGCAATAAGCGAAGCATTGTTTCAATATTTTTATTCGCCTCTTTCGCTTCGGCAGTTTTCTGTTGTAAATCAGCCAAAGAGTCATCAAGGCGTTGACCAATTTTATTGTTAGCCATATTAACAGAAAACCCACCCTGAATTGTGCCTTTCTCTTCATTTCTGAGCATTAAAATCCCGTTAGTTACCTGAGGCTATTCAAGTTCGCCATATACAACAACTGGTGGAGAAAATGTAATCTCACCAAAATTTTGTTCAAGTGCGGGGATCGATTCACCAACAGATAAGTTCAAACACTCTTTAATGAAACCACCATAATCTTCACGCATGGCTTTGAGGTCTTCAAACTCCATACCTTCTTCATAGGCATCAATCGTGGCTGCCGCTGTTTTTTCATCCATAACAACGACATAATCGCCTTGAACTTTTCCGGCGAAGTGAATACTCACCGTCATTCCAAACTCAGGAACAAAGGCTTTTTCGGTGTATGATTCGGTGTCAATTTCGAAGGTACACCCAACCATATCTTCGATGGACTGGGCCACATTTTGAACAAAAAGATGGGTGTTCTCTTTTAAATACTCTTTATGATCACTACTCACGATATCCCCCTGATTTCATGAAAAATCAAATTTACCAGTATCAGTTTACCCTGATCACAACGCAAACGCAAGGAGATATCAAAGCAAGTGGCAACTCAATCTAATAATTTCATAATAGAGTTATCAATCAAGCGGGTCTGAGATACGGCCGTTCGACACACCACCGAAAGAAGCACTTCGCTACTGATTTCACCGGATAATTCGACACACGAATAATCGGCAACTGATACGTATTCGGTTGTCATAAGAGATGATTGAGCATAGCAATTGAGAACGATCTTTCGCAACTGTTCGGCATTTCGTTCACCGCGATTCCATGCTTCTTGTGCATCTAACAACCCTCTTTGAATTATTGGCCCCTGCAGACGTTCTTCGGAGGTAAGATAGGCATTTCTCGAACTCATCGCGAGCCCGTCTGACTCTCGAACAGTAGGAAGGATATCGAGTTCCACGGGAATTGAAAGATCTTCCACCATTCGTCGAATCACCAAAACCTGCTGTGCATCTTTTTGACCAAAAACCGAAACATGAGGCTGCACGATATTAAATAATTTCAAAACTACGGTCGTCACGCCATCGAAATGTCCTGGCCGAGCGGCACCTTCGAGGCGCGTTGTAATTGATCCACACGAAACTGTCGTTTCAAATCCCTGTGGATACATTTCTCGTGGTGAAGGCGCGAAAATAATATCCACTCCCGCAGCTTGAGCTTTTTCCGCATCGGATTCAAGCGTGCGCGGATATTTGTCAAGATCTTCGGAAGGGCCAAATTGAAGTGGATTTACAAAGATACTCAGCACGAGAATGTCACAATCTGGTCGAACTTTCTCTGCCAATGCGATATGCCCAGTGTGAAGTGCGCCCATGGTGGGAACGAACCCAATTCGCTTGCCCTCTGCACGAGCGGCAATCATCCGATTTTGAATCTCTTTTGAAGAGTGAATTATTTCCATCCGGTACTCCTTATTGTTCAATCTCAATTATTTCTTGGGTTTTAACGTGTGCTGGTATTTCATAATCTTTAAACCGAATCGAGGTACCCGGAATCTTCATTTCTGGGACAACGGCCTGAACTCCAGCAATTTCAAAATGTCGATCAAAAAGCGCGTGATGAGGAATCGTCAGCGTTTCTGATTGAATCTGTTCCTGATAAAACAGAAGAATATCGATGTCTGCTGTACGTGGGGCCAACTCACCCTTCCCGATTCTGCCAAGTCGCGTTTCAATCGTTTGAGTTTCAAGAAGTAACTGTTCTGTAGATCCATGGTACTCCCCTGCAACTATTCGATTTAAATATGGATGGTGAGATTCATCAACTCCAACTGGAGCAGTTTCATACAACGGGGATTTTCTTATCGGCCCTTCAAAAAGCAGTGCTACTGATTTTTCGAGAAGGATCATATTCGCATAACGATCACCGAGATTTGTTCCTAAAGAAAGTACGACCAAAACTACCTCTTTCTCGCTATTTCAGTAAAGGATTCGGGGGAATCGAACTGTGTAACTTTTTGATTATTCTCGAGCATCCAAACGATTGATTCCGGTTGAATATCCTCGAAATAGCGGGCACAGAATTCGACAGGAGTCACCGTTACTCCGCACTTTTGAAGCTCACTTGTAATTTGAGTGTAATATTCGCGGCTTTCAAGAGAAATTCGGTTAAAAGCGGGGAGAATTGTGATGTTGGGATATTCTCGTCGCAACGACTCGTACAATGGTGAATCGAATTGTATAAAAAACAGAGTCTCATTTTCAATAGGGCGACGATTGAGATAGAAATTGCCTTTCATTACGTTCGCCCGAAAGCGATACCCGCCAAAGCAGCGTTCAATTCCCGATTCAACAAGATCAAAATTAGTAAGTTGCGAAAGTGAAGAGTCGAAAACAAAAAATGGCAAAACCGTAAGTTCATACAGATCTATCAAAGAATCGCCCTCTGGCGTACCCTCTCGAAAGGTGGTAATATTCGCGGTCGGAAACAGGTGCATCGTTGTTCCAACCATTTTATTTTGTTCAGTATAAGAACTATCTTTTGGCAACAGCTGAATCACCGACACGGGGGTATCCTTATAAAAATGACAAGAGCCTTTTCCGTCATCGCCATATTCGCATCGAGCAACTTGTCCAGAATCACTTTCACAATCATCACTCACCAAACATTCTCCAAATTTTTGGCAGAACAGGGGTGAACTATTTGATAGTTGGCAATACTCAAAGAGTACGCGATCAGACGTAAATTCTGGTTCATAGCGGCGATTCTTGAAATACAACGTAGGCGAAGACACAACATTCAGCCGTGTAGACCGATCATAACTTGAAGCCAATGCGGAAAATCCGTAGAGAGAAATCCATCGCGAGATTTTCAAAGTGTCAAGCTCCATTTCTCGAATTGCCTGTTCAACCGAACCATTTTCATTGGTTACGAGCCAAAGAAAATCGCGAAAGGATGAAGGATACAGGCGCTGCACAGCGAGAATAATCTTCTCCTCTTCGACGGAACCAGATCGAAGCCCTGTGATTAATGAATCGCCGCGATGTTCACCGGAAAACCAGACGTTCCATTCAAACGAAGAGCCAATCGATTCGCTTACCGTCAATAGTTCGCGAATTGCGTCTTTTCCGTATGGACAACTGCTCATGATATAGCAGTCTAA
>DYSA01000017.1:14342-17739 GCA_020726425.1 Fibrobacter succinogenes
GCTTCTGAGAATAATGCTTTTAGAGATTCCACAACCGGTAGAATATTCACACCTTCGCCGATAATATCCAGAGGATTTTGCGTGGTTACTCCGGTAATAAAGAGAGGTTCTTTACCGGGGAGAATTACAAATTGTTTCAACGCTGAACGGTTTTCGATGAGTTGCACGTTCGCACTGATCAAAGGCAAACCATTTCCTATCCATCGAACTAACGTAGATTCTCCGCAAGCGAGTTCTTCATCGCCGACATTTACCGCGATGTAATTCATTGCAATCATAGCTTCAACGACTTTTTCCGACCGAATAGAATCGACAGATCTCCCCGAAATTGCAAGATCGTAGATTCCGCCGGAAGCGAATCCGCCCGCATCAACGAGAATATCTTCCATGCCCCGCAGAGAATCAACCAACGTTGCAACACCGGCAATTCCACCGGATCCCGTTGTAACTCCATACTCTAAGGCTCCATGAATTTCAGAAGTCGAAAAAATTCGAGGGGTTGCAATGAGAGATGAAATGCAGAACAGCACAAAGATCAAAGAGTTGTAGATCCATTCCATATAACACCCGTCATCAGCTATTTTCACCATAAATTCAGCCCAAATATAGTAAAGGGGAACTGGTGAGCAGTCTCAAACCAATCGGTAACTCCAGAGTCGGAAAAGTGCTGTCCTTTTTATACGAACAAATCGTGGGACTTCGCAACCGTCAATTTGATCGAAAACCACCTGCACCGCTCCCCTTTCCCGTGATTTCTATTGGCGGAATTTCAGCTGGGGGAACGGGAAAAACACCGCTAACAGCTTCGATAATTGAGTATTGTTTCGCTCAAGGAAAAACGCCGATTCTCTTTAGTCGGGGGTATGGGAGAAAATCAAAGGAGACAGTGATCATTCAACCTTCAGATGGTGGCATTTCTTGGGAAGATGTCGGCGATGAACCGGCAATGCTTCGAAAACGATATCCACAACTCTGGTTGGCAATCGATGGAAACCGCATGCGTGCGGCAAAATCAATCCTAAAAATCCTCCCCAGCAATGCGATTGGGATTATGGACGATGGATTTCAACACAGAAAAATGGCTCGTTCAGTGGATATTGTCACGCTTCCCGCCAATGTGGGTTCCGATTTTATGATTCCCAGCGGGCTCCTTCGCGAACCGCTCGAATCATTACAACGTGCTGATATAATCGTGTTCACAGGGATTCCCGACAAAACGACGCTTTCTGTTCTCGAAAATCTGAAAATCACAGCAGAATTTGGCACGAGTTCCACCTGTTTTGGTTCGCTTATCAACACGGCAACATGTGAACATAAAGAGTTCATAACAAGCGATGTTACATTGATTTCCGGCATTGCTCGACCAGAACGGTTTTACCAGACAGCCGAGCCACACTTTTCTTCTATCAAAAAACACCTAATATTCCCCGACCATTACGTATATTCCGCCTCGGACATAGCCCTGCTTGAGAATGAACCAAACTCACTTTTCTGTACTACAGAAAAAGATGCAGTTCGATTGACAACAAAAAATTCAGCAAAACTGAACAATCTGTGGTACATTTCAATCATACAGCGGTTTGATGATCCTCAATTTAACGACCGCTTTTACGAATTGATTACTAGACGCTTGGAGCCAAAATGGTAGGTCGAATTCTTGCAGTTACACTTTTTATCGTCGCATTGTTCTCAATGCCTGCACTTTCGGGGAGCACCGAAGAAAAAACAGTCAAATACGCTGAAGTTACTTCACCTCGCGTAATCATTCGCCGTCAGGTAGAACCAAACTCTGAACTCGTTCTCACAGCGAAAGCGGGACAGACATTCGAGATCACCGGCGAAGGAAAACTCTGGGTCGAAGTTAAAACGGAGAACGGCCAAGGGTGGCTTCCGGTAAGTGACTGTCGCATAGTTGACAGGAAAACAACCTCACTCTTATCCAATCCGGCATCGACGCTTGCATTTGTCGGTATTATTGCCGCAGGTCTAGCGATCAGCGTGTTTTTTATAATCCGTCGTAAAGAGGATGAAGACTCGTTTTAATGAAACATCTCTGTTTTGATTACGGGAGCAGACGAATCGGGATCGCAGCGAGTGATCCCTCGGCAACCGTGGTAAGACCCGTCACTACAATCGATTGTAAAATCACCCCGCGCTACCTCGATGAAATCAAAAAAGTTCTCGACCAAGAATCCCCGGAAAAACTCATATTTGGACTTCCCCTCGACCCCTATGGCGAAGAGAATGAGATGTGTGCAAAGATTAGAAAATTTGCAGACAAAGTGTGTACTTCACTAGAACTCTCTCTTCCCATTGATTTTATGGATGAAAGCTACAGTTCAGTGACTACTCAATCAATTATGATCGAAAGTTCCAGCCGAAAACGACGCAAAGACAAAAAAACTATCGACCGAATTGCGGCATGTGTAATTCTTGAAGGGTATCTTCGGGAACAATCCGGTCAGATTTCTCTCTACTAAGGAAAATCATGGGAATACTCTATTTAGTATCAACGCCGATTGGCAATCTCGAAGATATCACGTTGCGGGCCATTCGAATTCTCAAAGAGTCAGCCTATATTCTTGCCGAAGATACTCGTAACACGGGAAAACTGTTAAAGCATTTTGAAATTGACACGCCGATGAAAGCGTATCACGACCACAATGAAGAGCGAGTGACCGCAGGATTTATCGACCTTCTCAAAGATGGCAAAGACCTCGCGGTGGTAACCGATGCTGGAACCCCAGGGATTGCAGATCCCGCGTTCTATATCGTACGCGAAGCTATTCGAAATGGGATTAAAGTGGTTCCCATTCCCGGAGCAACAGCATTCACCCCTGCGCTCGTTATGAGCGGACTTCCCTCGGAACGATTTGTCTACGAAAACTTTCTTCCTCCGAAGAGTGCAAAGCGGTTGCGATTCTTCGAAGAGATGAAATCAGAAAAACGGACGATCATTTTTTATGAATCGCCACATCGGATTCTCAAGGTTCTTGCAGAGATGAAACAAGTTCTCCCCGGTGTTCCCATGGTGATCTGCCGAGAACTCACGAAAATGTATGAAGAAGCACTTCGGGGAACTCCAGAAACGATTCTTGAACACTACAAAGAACGGACACCGAAAGGTGAAATGGTTGTACTGTTCAACACTGCAGTTCAAGGGAAATGGGATTTTTTTGAAACTCAGTCAGATATTGACAGCAATGGTGATGAAGACGACGAAGAGGATTAATCATCCACGAACAAACTATCTTATAAAGCCGATCGGGGACAAACTCGATCGGCTTTTTTATTCCCGATTGCCCAGTTTAGGCAGTAGTCTAACTTGGGTGAACTGAAGCTTCAAGCCTCAAGCCACAAGTTGGAATTCACTTTTAGCTTGAAGCTTTTAGCTTGA
>DYSA01000308.1 GCA_020726425.1 Fibrobacter succinogenes
CATTGCGTTTACGATATACTGTTGACAATTGCTGGGCCAATAGTTAATAGTTTCGACGTACATGAAAACGTACATAGACGCAGAAAATATAGGAGGAGACAACAGTGAATTAAACTGATAAACATGGCTAACATGTTGATAGTAAACGGCTAGGAAAACGGCGTTGGCTCGTACCATCGGACTGCGAATCAGGCGGTTGGAGGTTTGAATCCTTCTGGGTGTACCATAAAAGATCAGTGATATATCACTGGTCTTTTTTTGTGTTAAAATGCTTCTGTTCTGGATGTCGTATTTGCCGAGTTTGTCCTTTTTGAGGAACTGGGCGTATGGACCAAACGTAAAAAGGTGAAGTCTTTCGACTTCACCTCAACATCACCTGAAACTCTTTTGAAGCTATTTCCCCATGGTATTGAGAAACTCTTCATTTGAGTTTGTATTAGAAAGCTTGTCGCGAATAAAATTGACCATTTCTGCATTATCGCGCCATTTTTCTTCGGCAAGGAACTTGCGAAGAATCCACATGCGGCTCAATGAGTCTGCACTCATGAGAAGGTCTTCTTTTCTTGTTCCAGATTTGAGAATATCAACAGCAGGGAAAATTCGACGATCTGCGAGCGAGCGATCGAGAACCATCTCCATGTTTCCGGTTCCCTTGAACTCTTCGAAAATCACTTCGTCCATTTTTGATCCCGTTTCAACAAGAGCTGTTGCAAGGATTGTTAATGAACCGCCATTTTCGATGTTTCGCGCAGCACCAAAAAAACGTTTGGGTTTGTAGAGCGCCTGAGAGTCAACTCCCCCAGAGAGAATTCGACCAGAGTGTGGAGCTACTGTATTGTGAGCTCTCGCTAGACGAGTAATTGAGTCAAGAAGGATAACAACGTCTTTCCCATGTTCGACTAAACGTTTTGCTCGTTCAATGGCCATGTCTGATACAATCACGTGGCGATCCGCTGGTTCATCGAAGGTCGAACTGATAACTTCAGCGTCTACGGAGTAACGCATATCGGTTACTTCTTCAGGGCGTTCGTCAATCAGGAGAATCATGAGGAATACATCGGGGTGATTTCTGCGAATAGCGTTGGCTATGGTTTTCATGAGTACTGTTTTACCGGTACGTGGCGGAGCAACGATGAGCCCGCGTTGACCTTTTCCGATAGGGGAGAAGAGATCCATGATTCGACCAGAAGGATCTTTCATACCTGGCTGTTCGAGGGTGAATCGGTCTTCAGGGAAAATAGGTACGAGGTCATCAAAACGAATAATGTGTTTGTGCTGGTCAGGATCTTGATAGTTAATTTCTGAAATGCGAAGGAGTGCAAAGTAGCGTTCCTGATCCTTCGGGGGGCGAATTGCGCCGCTTACATGGTCGCCTGTTCGCAGTCGGAATCGTTTGATTTGTGATGGCGAAACATAGACGTCGTCAGCTCCGGGAAGAAAGCTGTTGTCTGGTGATCTCATGAATCCAAAACCATCCGCCATGACTTCGACTACACCTTCGGCGTATACTTCACCGCCCGCAAGAGCGTGGGTGCTAATCATTCTGAAAATGAGTTCCTGTTTTTTGAGACTTGCGGTGGAGATTTCAAGTTTTTCGGCTTCGATGATAAGTTCTGGCATTTTCAAACGTTTAAGTTCGGTTACGTTCATTCACATACCTGTTGTTGGAGAGAATACAAAATGGTGTGTCACACGTAGTGGATCACCTGTTTTGCGATATAGATTTGTTTTAGGGGGGAAAAATTGTCGGTTCGAAGCAGACCTTCTGTTCTGCTTGCTGTAAAAATGGTCAAAAACAGAGGTGTATGTCAAGAGGATAATGAATTATTTTAGGGAAAATTACGAGGAGACTTAATGAAACCAATTGTTCTTGCCATGCTTATCGCTGATCACTATTATCGTGATAGCAGCACGGGGAAAAGTATTATTACCGGAACATTTAATTCAATTAATAGTTCTTCGTTTCCTTCGAAACATGGCAGTTGCGCTGTGTACATTTCAATTACCGATATCGCAGTGACTGGTGAAGTTCAGTTGATATTCCGAAGTGCTGATGGTTCCTTTTCTATGGATCTACCTACGTGGACCGTTGAGTGTCCTCAAGAGCGGAATTCTGTTGTGGAAATTGGTGGTAATATTGCAGGACTTCCACTTCCCGAAGAGGGACAGTATGAGTTTGTCGTTCGTTGGAATGGTTTTGAAATATGTTCCCGGAGACTTTACGCCCGTCTCGTTGAAATTAATAGAGGAGAAAACTAATGGATTTTTTAACCATTGCTGCCAAGATCACCGGGGTGATTTTACTCATTTTTACAATTCGTTCAATTGTGAAACATTTTCGCAAGGAAAGTAAAGAGGCTAAGGAAGCGCCAAATCAGTCAAAAACAGAACGTCTTCTTAATGGTGCAATTCTGTATTTGTGGCTTTTTTTCATTACGGCATTCTCTATTGGTATGATTGTAAACAATAACTGATTAAATTATTTGATTTTTCCTCTTGTTTAACAGAAAGACATCCTGTATATTATCGGCATCATTGGAGGGCTAGGCTAATGGTAAGTCAGCGGTCTTGAAAACCGTCGCCGAAAGGCTTGGGAGTTCGACTCTCTCGTCCTCCGCCAGAAAGGAAGTTGTGAAAACAACTTCCTTTCTTTGTTTTATCCGGTTATTTTTCTTGACCTGTTCACGTTAATGCTTCAATACAGAGATTCCGAATAGTGTTTCTACACCATCGGAATCTCTTTTACTATTCAATATCCTTCTACAAAATTTTGTTCAAGAGCGAATCCGATAAGCTCCGGGATGTGCTGGCGGACATTCGCCTGATCCATTGAATGAAGTGATTTCGCGCGTGATGCGTCGTATTTCGCATTGTTCGATGCTATATATGGCGTCAGCGCTGGACTAACAGAGCGATAGTACATCTTTTCGATCTGGTTCAGATCTGAAGGCATCTTGTCTACCATTGTAAAGTTTGTAATACCTACCGTTTCGAGAATTGTTGATAGAACAGAAACGCTGTTTGAAGGCGTGTGGTCAACAATGTTAAGTTCTTGGATAGAATTATCTTCCATTGCATTTAAACTGACCTTAACAAAGTAGTCTACTGGGATAATATTTAGTGTTCCGGTGAGATTTGCGTGGATGCGAATACCTTGTTTGTTAGCCATCTCTTTCATTTTCCAGAAAAATTTTGCCCAGCCGTAAAAGACATCAAACTTTGGTGTTGCATAGAGTCCTGTGTCGTACAGTCTTCCGGAAACAATTGACGGGCGAAGTATTTGGTAGGGAAATTCTTCGGTCTCGTGAAGTTTTTTTATCTGTTGTTCGACAACTTGTTTCGCTTGTTCATAGGGATTTCTGAAATTAAACGTTGAAATTTGTGAAAATTCATCGGGGATTTCATCTTCTTGAATCCCGCAACAGAACGCAGTACTGATAAAAATGAACCGTTCACACCCTTTGACTGCATTGATAATATTGTATGTCCCGATTTGATTGTTTTCGAGAATATCCTGCTCAGCACCGGGGCCACTGAATAAATTCGTTGAAGCTGCAGAGTGGATAACAATTGTCGATTCGAGGGGAACGATTTCTAGGTCTGATTTT
>DYSA01000309.1 GCA_020726425.1 Fibrobacter succinogenes
AGAATTTCGGCGGTCACGATTTTCAAGCGGTTTGCAAATCAAAAATCCTATCAGTCCTCGATCCCCACACAGATTCAACTCTTGAAGATTTTGAAGCACTCACTCCGATCTCGTACAAGCGTAGCCAAACTCAATCTGCATAAGTTTAGGGAGGGTTTACCGGACGGATAGCAGAGAATCTCAATTCATCAGATATCCATCTTGAGACCAGTAAATTGTTGAAATGCTCTTGCCATTTTCGTATGAGTCTTCACACATTTTTTGACCATTTTCATACCAGCGATAGTGAACACCAACAGGGACTCCATGCACAAATGTTCCTTCGCCAGATTTTTGCCCATTTGCATGCCACGAAGTAGAAACGCCACTCAACTTGCCAGTTATGTAAGTCTCTATCATTTTTGTTTGTCCATTATCATGCCAGCTTATCGCAAGACCATCGATTTCCCCACCGCGATATGTTTCTTCAGATTTTTTTTGACCATTGTCATACCATGCGGTGTAGACGCCATTTTTAAGAGTAGCTCTCGAAGTTGATCGAGTTGCCAAAATTTCATCGAGCGTATCATCTTCGGTATAGAGCATTTGAAAGGCTTTGCTATTTGAGTCGAGAACTTGTGCTGTAAGAAGCGTTGCTATGATACCGATAAGAGGAACAGTTGCTAAAAATTCCATGCTTTTTCCATTTCGTGAACAAACTATTCACTCAGGGAAAAAGTAGTGTGCTTTCAACCGGAGTGAACATTGCCAATGAATCTTTAATCCAAAGAGAATCAATATATTGACGATATCGGTCAAAAAAACATAAATCTTGAGCTATTGCAGATTGATTTAATGAATCTTTTTTCTGGATACTTTTCTGACCATATTGTTGTACCAATCGAGTGCTTAAAAAACGATGCTGTTCCACTCCATTTTTCCCCGCCGATGGTACCATTCCCTTTCGCCACTCTCCCACTGCTCCGATAGTCAGATTCATAGGGTCAGGAATTGAATCACCGGAGATTCGAGAGGCATTTATTGAAACGATACTATTTTGAATCCCCCATCGAATGCTATTTGAAGGAGCAAGGCGATCATAACTATAGGGAACATGAGGATCACTGGATCCTATCGAACAGAAATTGGTGGGATTGAACAGGTGAGCCCAAAGGTTTACGGAATCAGGACAAGCAGATAGTTGTGAATAAGATGTCGAACTGGTGTTGTTGAAAGTTTCAAATAGCCCCAACTGAACAGGACGCAGAGATTTTCTGTCGGCAAAAAGTTCGTAACTTTCAGAAGGGTACATTGTTCCAATGTTGAATGTTGTACCTTGAAGTGTGATCGATTCGAGAAAAAGTGAAAGGGTATTTCGAGGATTTTCAATCAACTCACCGCGATAGAGTATGTTGAAAAGATGCATCTGCTCCAAAAGTGTCAATTCCATATCACTGGTAACAGAACTATACCGGCCATCGTCAATGGGAACGGGCTTTATTCCATTTCGCAGTGTATCCGCAGAACCGCCGACCATTCGCACCAATTCTCTGATAATCTGAACTCCTGAAATTGATTTTCCCGCAAATCGAGATTTCATAGACTCTTCGATTCCAATTCGGCGAAATAGATCGGCCAACTGTTTTCCATCATCGAGTACAGAACCATCGGCAGCGTAGACGCTGTGGTTCAACCGCAACACCATTTCAGTGGTGAGAATTTGATTTTTATCGCGAAGATGCTCCCAAATAAAACGATCTCCGTGAAACAGTGAATCGCTATTTAAAACTCGTTTACCATCAGGAAAAACAACCGCTTCTCCGGAATCTCTGGTTATTGAGAGCGATCTTTGCCAGGGAATCGAATCACTCACGGGCATGCGATCATCCCATTTTCCCGAAGGTGAAAAGAGTCCCAGATCGTAAAACAGAGCACCTAAAATTGGTTGAATTGTCGATGTTCCGTTTGCCAAGGGGCGATCAAACAGTCCCGAACAGTGAGATCCCAGTCGATCGCGAGAAACAAAGGCGCGAAGTTTCCCCGATTCGGCATCAATCGCGCCGTAGGCATACTGTTGCTCACGGATTATTTCCCCTCGATGATAAAACCGTGAGACCGCACGATAGGTTCCTTCGATCATACCTGAAGTTTCATATACAGTGTTTGTATACAGCGTATCACCGGCTTTCAATGACGTTACATAGGAACTTCCCGGATCTGAAAAGAGTTCCCGTTTCGTAAGGACTCGCATTTTCCACAAATCCGAAGTACCTTCGGGAAGTGATCCCTTAAGCGTATCGGCATGACTTCCAATGCGGATATCTGTTACCATGAGGCTATCGGCATAGCCCCGTTCATCAATCGCTTTTGTCATGAACTGCTGCAAGGGAAGGTCAATAGTCAACCGAATTGTCACATCCCCTTTTTTGCGAATCAGCGCGGAAGGATCAAGAAGATTCAATTGCCGTTGACGGGTTTCACTAAATCCTTGTTTTTCTAAAAATTGCAGCCAACAAATATTAGCGAGATCGATAAGATGCGGCTGACCAGTGACGATTGGCGTAGGCTTGAGAAATGTCAATCCATCGATCTCTTTAAGAACTTTCTTCTGATGGTTCTGCGTCCATTTGAGTTGCGATCCAATCCGCCCCATATCAATATGACATTGCAGCTTTATTCGATCGGGAATATTCGCCCCCCATTTCACCATACGGGACAGGTACACCGACTCGGCATCGTTCAACGAGACCACCGATTTCCCCCACAATCCACGGGAGATCTCTTCGGCACCGATCAAACCATAAGATGAAGTAAGGCAGTGATTGAGATAGATCTCCATGATCTCTTCAGAAGTGTGACGCTTCCGCAGTGCCGCAGCGATTCTCAGTTCGCGCAATTTGCGATCAACGGTGTGGGAAACGTGCCGATTCCCTTCGGTGTCTATCTGAGAGATAAACATTTTCGCAACCTGTTGAGTAATTGTCGAGGTTCCCCGGGGTGAAGCTTTTTTTCCGGTTCGAATCGTTTCAATTACCGAAACAAAAACTGCGCGAAGGAAACTGTCAAACTCAAATCCATGGCGATTGGTGAAGAAGTTCTGATCCTCAGTGATCACCACGCTCTGAACCAAGGTTTTAGGAAAGGATTTAAACGAAACTCGACTGTGATCCGTGCGAATCGCCGCAATTTCTCTTCCCTTGCGATCTTCGATCAAAATTTTGCTGGAATAGCGGTTTATTCGGTTCAGTTTTTCCACCACGGAAATGGAAGGATACTGATTCACTTCAACCCCTTCAACTACGCGGCTTGGAGCAAAGGTCGATCCGTTTATAAGATCTTGATAGCTTTCACCATACACAACTTCTTGCCACGCCGCTCCAAACTTGGTAGAGAGCAAACCTTTCTCATCAAGTTTGATCAACTTCGCCGCCCAATAATCTGCGTAACCGTATAGAGTGCCCTTTCCCACGACGTACAGAATAATGGGAAGTAAAAAAATCACTGCCACTATTCGAAGGATACGCTTGAGCTTTTTGTTCATGAAAATCTTTCTGTAACACTGCAACCAAAACGGTTGAATCTCGTAAAAA
>DYSA01000310.1:0-915 GCA_020726425.1 Fibrobacter succinogenes
ACCTGTTACGACTGTTTATGCCAAGTTTATTGATTGTAAAGTACCTGAGTAGTTAGTGCGCCAAGCGAAGCTGGTGCAAGCAAGCCGGACAATCCGGCTCATGTAGCGTTTAACCAACGGCATGGAACTGAACTGGACGTATGATGCGGTAACAAACCATGCGAAGCTCTGGGGAAGGCAGTCTGTCAGCCGTAACGGAAAAGAGGTACTTGCATTTACGCCGGAACTTCTCGAAAATCTTAAAATGACCGGCCACATTATGGGCTTGATCGTCGGAATTGCCTAGAGTATTGAACTGGTGAACGGATTTTCGTCTTCACCTGAAGGCGACACTCCGATCAAGAATCGCTGTGTCGCCTGTGCTCGATGCTATAATCACTGTCCCGGCGAAATGAAACGAGTTCGTTCATTCTTGAAAGTGGGTAAAAAATGAAACACCTGTTTCACCCGCGATCCATGCGCCACCATCTTTCACCAAATGTTCGCAAGATCATGATGATTGTAGGAATTTCTTTGATTCTCATTGGTGCTATTGGCGCGGGTATGTCTGTATTCGACAGTCGAACAATTGCTCAAAATGATTTTTTGACCAACAGCGAACTTCTTGCGATGCGAAGTGAAGCGGGGGAAAACCCGGAAGTTCTTGCAACCTACACGAAGAAAAGAACGGAGATGTCAAACTCTTACCGTTCTGCCCGAAAAAATCAAACATTCATTGTCACGTTTGCAATGAGTGCGCTGGTAATGGGCTCGCTTCTGCTGAAAGTACGAAAAAATCTCGCACGTAAATAATCGGTTCACTCTTTTTGTAATAGCTCCCGAAGGCTTAGGCTTACGGGGGGGCAGAGAATATTTATTTCCGGAACTCTTTCGTCCTTGGACGACCCCATTTCAGCCTACGGAGAATCCGTGGGG
>DYSA01000310.1:1015-3559 GCA_020726425.1 Fibrobacter succinogenes
AATCGGAACTCTTTCGTCCTTGGACGACCCCATTTCAGCCTACGGAGAATCCGTGGGGGAAATCGGAACTCTTTCGTCCTTGGACGACCCCATTTCAGCCTACGGAGAATCCGTGTTGACCTACGCCAAAATCATCTCGAACTGACCGATACTGGCGCACTGAAGTACTTCCACTTCCGATTTTACCGAGTCGGCTACTTTTTTCTGAAGTGGCGGCGTCACCACCCGCGTAAATCCCATGGCACCCACTTCGCGGATTCGCTTTTCGATATCTGCCACGGGGCGAAGTTCTCCGCCGAGACCCAGTTCACCCACAAACGATGTGCCTTTCGGGATCGGTCGATTGCGGAACGAACTGATCAAACTGGCCGCCACCGCCAGATCAACTCCGGTTTCGCTGATGTTCAGTCCACCTGTCACGTTGAGGAAAATGTCGTAATCACCAAACATGATTCCGGCGAACTTTTCCAGAACCGCCGCGATCAGTGCCAGCTTTTTGGGATTGATTCCCGACACGACGCGCTGAGGAGTTCCGTAGTGGGATTGGGTCACCAGCGCCTGAATCTCCACCATGAGCACGCGACTTCCTTCGAGAACCGGAACCACCGCGGAACCGGGGCGATCGAGGGAACTCTGCATAATAAAGTAGCGAGCTCCATCTTTCATTTCCACCAATCCCTCGGAAGCCATGTC
This sequence comes from Fibrobacter succinogenes, assembly GCA_020726425.1. Classification (GTDB taxonomy): domain Bacteria; phylum Fibrobacterota; class Chitinivibrionia; order Chitinivibrionales; family Chitinivibrionaceae; genus JAIFMU01. The sequence continues at coordinate 1,709 of DYSA01000310.1, forward strand.
GAGAAGTGCAATCTCTCCCGAAGGACCGAACCGGTTTTTGATCCCGCGAAGGATTCGATAGGTGTAGTTGGAGTCGCCTTCGAACGAAAGCACTGTGTCAACCATGTGTTCCAGAACCCGTGGCCCGGCGATTGTACCATCTTTAGTGACGTGGCCGATAATGACGAGCGACAATCCACGCCGTTTCGCTTCGCCCATGAGAAGGGCCGTACATTCGCGCACCTGTGACACTGATCCGGGAGCGGACGGCACCGAATCGGTGAAGAGCGTTTGGATCGAGTCGATCACCAGAAGGGTCGGGTTTTCCGCGTTGATTACTTCGAGAATCAGTTCCACCGAAGTTTCCGTGAGTACTTTCACCGGATCATTAATTGCGCCGAGTCGTTTGGCGCGAAGGGCGATCTGATCGACGGACTCTTCGCCGGAGATATAGAGAACGTCAACTCCTTTGCGCGCCGCTTTGCTGGCAATCTGAAGCATCAAGGTCGATTTTCCGATTCCCGGCGCGCCGCCGATGAGGGTCATGGATCCTTTCACGATCCCGCCGCCCAAGACCGTGTCCACTTCGGGAAAGCCCGTGGTGATCCGAGCAACTTCGGTGGTGGCGCAGTCGGAAAGCATCTGAACTTTTCCCGTGGGAACCAGTCCTGCCGATACGCCGGACTTTCTTCGCTGCCCCGGAGAATCGGGAGCTTCGCGAAACTCCACGATCGTGTTGAATTCGCCACAGGATTGACAGCGACCGAGCCATTTCGGGAATGTTTCGCCGCAGTTATTACAGAGGAAAGACGTTTTTGCTTTAGCCATTATTTGTTCCAGTTTTCTGACGTGATATTTTGATAGGAACTGTGAACGATTAGAATTGAAATGGTCTCACACTCCTCTGAATACCGGTAGATTATTCGATAAGAACCGTAAATTATTTCGCGAAGGTCGGTCGGTGTTATGAAAGGTACAAAGCGACCGGATTCTGGTGCGATTTCTAACAGTGATTCGGTGTGGTTAAAAAGTTCTGCAATAAATTGCATGGCGTTGAGTGGGTTACTTTCTGCTATGTAATCGCCAATCAATTCGACTTTTTCAAGTGCTTGGGGCATCCAAATGATTTTCATTTCCAACCGCGATATCGTTCAAGAAGCATCTCTTTCGCTTCCTTGTGTGGAATACCTTTGCCTTCTTCTAACTGTTTCAGTGCGATAGAAACTTCTTTCATAATCTCCATCGTTTCACGCATCGATTTGATTTCATCATACTCATTGGTGTCCATGAGTACTGCCGAAGATTTTCCGTTTTTGGTCAGAACGATTGGCCGACCGGTCTTGTTCACCTGATCGATAAAGGCTGTTGCATTTGCGCGAAACTCCGTGATCGACCGAATATCTTCGCTGAGAACCATCTGTTTCATAGGATATCCTTTGTAAAATTATGTACGCTATAATGTACATAATTCTGCACGAATGTGGTCGGAATCTTTTCGATGCGATTCATTGTAGAGACGTTGCATGCAACGTCTCTACGATCAATCGATCAATCGATCAATCGATCGATTGATTGGTGGGTTCTGTGTTTCATCCCCGATCACCTGTTTCATTCTGATTTTCCCTTCTGATTCACCCTGAATCACTTGCCCCTAAAATCCCCGTGAAAAAACAGTTTGGCACGGACCGTGTACTTGATGTGGTGTTAAACAAAACAACAGTAACTCTCTCTGGGAGAACAGTATGAGTACTATCGTTCGCTATTCAAATGCTGTGAATTCACTTATTAATGACATGTTCAAAGCGGCATACGAACCAGCTCTCCGAGCAAATACATTCCGTCCCTCAATCGATATTGTTGAACACGAAAAGG
>DYSA01000311.1 GCA_020726425.1 Fibrobacter succinogenes
TCGTTATCGAACGAACGATATTGTTTGAACCTTCGAAAAGGTTCTGAACCGCCGAATCAACGACCCCATCGATCGACCATTTCACGGTCGCCGTTTTGGCATTGGTGAGCGATCCATTTTCAGGAGAGAGGATTTTCACCGCGTGAACCGGCCTGAAATAGTAAAGATTTAACGTATCAGCGGAACTGTTTCCTGCGGAATCATTTGCCGTACGGACAATCCGGTTTATCCCTGTTGTAAGTCGTATCTCTTCAAGCGCCTGTTTGACCGAATCCATACTCCACTCAAGCGAAATAACGGAATCGCACAGCGTATCGCCTTCATCATGGGAAAGGAACCGTATCACCGGAGCGGTAAAGTCAGCATTCACCTGCACGGTATCGGAAAACCAATCACCACAACGATTCTGAATCGCTCGGACGATACTGTTTGTTCCCTCTTGCAAGCTATCAACTAACGATGTGGTTTGAGCAAACGAATCGACACTCCACTGAACCGAAATAGTTTTCTGATTTGTCAGAAATCCAGTGGTCGGTGAAACGATTTTTACTTTCGAAATTGTCCGGTTCCACACGACTGAAATAGTGTCGGCACCAACATTCCCGGCAGAATCCACCGCAGTTCTGATAATTCTATTTGAACCGCGAACAAGTTTTCCCGTGATCTGTGCAGTCTGAAGAACGCCATCAACCAGCCATGAAATGGTAGCAGTACTGTCGCAAAGTGTATCCCCGTTCATTGGGGAAACGATCTCCACAACTGGAGCTATTGTGTCTTTCGGAGTACACGGTGGAGCTTCACCCCACACGGAAGTTTTTCCAGAAAGAACCTCAACCCTGTCTGCTGAGACATACTGAAGAGTTGGCGCTTCAGAGAAAATTCCCTGTTCAGAAAGTGCCTGAACAACCAGAGAATCATACTTGATCAGCAAAGGAGTTTCACCGTTTGACTCAGCTCTGAACTTCCCTGATTTTTGTACCACCGCCCCTTGAATTGTTGTGGCCGAAGTATAGATGCAGTCACCGCCGGTTTCACTCCAAACTACACCGCGAAACGCACCCGTTCCGCTGAATCGATCCATCTTTTTACCATTGGCAAGAACGATCATTGAGATAGAGTTCGGAGCTGATTTGTACATATTACCGTTGGAGCATTTCATATCCAGCGAATCAAACAACCAGATAATTTTCCCGCGAACTTCGCCATTGTCTTGCGAGAACGATTGCGCCCATTCGGTTTTGGGGCGAAGTACGAGAAATCCTCCCTGGCCGCCTATCAGTTTCGAAGGAAAGTTGTTTGATATACTATCATACACCGCATTAATCCGTGCCGAAGTGGCTCCAGTGGAACCGAACAGTTTTCCCCAACCGTACTCAGCGGCAATCGCAAATGAGTCAAGGCGTGCTTTGTTGAGAACCGGAAGGTCACGCGGGGATTTTGTGGTTCCCAGTGAATCGGGAATAAAATCCATTGCTCCGGTGTACATCCGTGAAGAAGAACCGGAATTTTGCGATAACGCTGTCAGCGTCTTTTCAAGTGTACCGGCGTAATGTTTCAGGTCTGAACGTCCGTAGAGAGGATTACCGTTCATTCCTATAAACCCGGTCCGTTCCGTTTTGTAGGAGCCATTAATAAACAGAGCCCCCTGCTGAATAATCGGATCATTTGTTCCGGCAACGGTCACAGAGTTGTTGAAGCCAACACTGTTTTTGAAAACCGGCGACTTACTGTCAATTTTAACCGGACCGGAAACGTATGTTTTCCCCAAAAATTCACCACCGCGAATCCGAAGAGTATCGCTGTTGTATATGCTAACTCGATCATGGAACTTTGACAGATGAGCGCCATCGCAAAAAGTTCCTCCTCCGCGGCTTATTACTTCACCGAATACCTCCAGTGATCCGTTGATCTCTTCACCGCCACCTCCGATAAAAAGTGACACCCCTTGGAAATTGGTCTGCACCTGAGCCGGCCGGTACGACCAGTCATCACTCTCGTTCAGGATTTTCGACCCCGTATTGGTCAGATTAAATGAAACCCAGAGAGTATCCCCCGCTTTCAGAACACCTGAAACAGGAAATTTCAGTACAATCGCCCGGTCGGACTTCAGGCCGTTCCGTTCGCAGAATGGAAGTGATTCAAGAGTTCCGATGACAGAAGCCGGAAGTCCGTGAGAGAATGAGGTTATCTGAAGATGCATATCCGGTACGGAAATCAGGGAGTCGTAAAAGTAGTACCTGATAGATGTTTCATCCAGATAGATTGATCCACCACTTCGATTGACCAGTATCAAACTCTGACGAACCGCATTGTCTCGGTTGTTATCTCCTCCATCAGACTTCTGCCACAACTGAACATCGGCAAAAACAGTGATTACTAAAAGCACACAGAGTAACAAAACCCGGTTTGCAAACATCATAAAAACCCTCTTTATATGAGAACAGAGAATGCGCATTGGCATTCTTACATTATTTACTGTATTATAACGGAATAGTGAAATTGTAATCCACACTCCAGATGTTTCTATTTTGCAACTTGCCGACGGAAAATAGCTTTCGGGAATTAAAAACGTTGCATTTTTTGAATATTGAATCGCGGAAAAAAGGTGTCGCAGACCAATCGATTAATCGTATGATTCACTCATCTTTTCGCCTTAACAATTGTGCGACATATTTGAGATGCGAAGTAATAGTATGCTACTTGGACTTGGTTTGGCTATGACCATGGTAACACTTTATTTTTCAGTGATAGAAAACGGAAATAATTCTAAATGAGTTGTAATTCAGAGAATTATGGAGTGTGGAGTGATCTTACTTGGTACAGTCCCGCCGGCAGAGTACCACGGTCTGAATTGGTTCTGGGATTTGTTCGGCCCGTTCAATAAGCAGGGATGAATCAGCCAGAGAAAATGAGGGAAATGGTATATTCGAATTTGTCCGTTCAATTTATCAATTCTTGTAGTTGGTTCGTTTCGGTTGGATGGATAAAGGGAACGGTGTGAGCCGTTCCCTGTTTTTGTTTTGGTGAGGCGGAGCCTCAGGGATGCATTACCAGCGGGACGCTGGGAACGAGACAAATGCCCTGTGTTGGTATAGTACGCCCACTTCGGGGCTGAAGAGGGATCTGGGAAAAGTCAGGCCCGTTCGATAGGGGGAAAGAGATCGATCAGGGGAAATGGGGAAATGTGTATATTTGGTTTTGTCGGTTCAATTTACTAGCAAATTGTGGTTAGTTCACTTCGATTGAATGGACAAAGGGAACGGTGTGAGCCGTTCCCTGTTTTTTGTTTTGGTGAGGCGGAGCCTCAGGGATGCATTACCAGCGGGACGCTGGGAACGAGACATTTGGCCCTATTATGGTTGGTTCGTTTCGGTTGAATGGACAAAGGGAACGGTGTGAGCCGTTCCCTGATTTTGTTTGGTCACGAGATAAAAAGCGGCTTTACGATTACAATGAGAATTCGAATAAATAGAAGTAATGTGATAAAACCAGCTATGAATACAATTTTCCAGCTATGATGTAAAGATACATAAAATTGTAAC
>DYSA01000312.1 GCA_020726425.1 Fibrobacter succinogenes
ATATATGTGGGGCTTAGCGTGTACTTTTTTCCGTTTCCTACTTTGAGGCCAATTTGATAGTGGCGATAAATCGTAGAATATCATCCCAATGCTTTTCGATCAGCGTGAGATCGACCTGACCATCAGAGCAGACCAAATATCCCTCTTGATTACATTCACTTCTTGGACGAATTGTATGAAGATATTGATCCTGAAACTTTTTAATCCGCGGGGCAAATGATACTCCCATCAAATGCGAAACGCCAAAGATAATTTCCGTATAACCATGCGTATCTGTCGAATGTATAGAGCTTTGCACCACATCATTGGCGACCAATCCATCAATCACATACGCAGCTTCACGAATCGATGGCGTAATGACTGTTGAGTGAAACAGTCGGTGCCGTTCATCGATGAAACTATAGACCGTAACTCCTTTTCCCGTGCCAAAATATTTGTGAGAAAAACCGGCGTTCATCGAATCGACAGCACTGACATACTTTTGTCCATCACTGCTTGTATGGTTTTTCCCCGGCTCTTTTTGGTAAACCGAAGTCAACTCAAGTTTCGAAGTCAGTTCAATAATGACATTGTTCGCTGAATCAAGATTTTCCTGCGAGAAATACCAGTTCACGGCATTTTCTAACGCCCTCGGGCTGATTCCCTGTGAAATATTTGCCATACGATGGATCCCGATATTGCATCCATACCCCATGATTCCTGCGAAAAAAAGTTGGTCACTGGGACGACCTTTGCTATTTTTCACTTGCCAGTGAATAAAAGATTTAAGCACTGGACACGACTTGCTTACCGCCGAAAGCACTTCGTAGAGAGATATTATTTTTTCCTTAGGCAAAAGCTCTGACAATGAAGGCATCGCTACCGTATCGAGTTTTGGCGTTGATACACGAAATGAACCATCAGCATGAAGCTTAAAGTGGCGGTTCTCCTTTGCAATGATTCTTTCATTGGTGTTTTTGAAATGACGGCACTCCAGTTCAAGGAGCTGTTCTTTAATTGCCTGAAATGAAACAAGATGCTCCATTCCTGCCTGTTTTAGAATTTCGGATTTGTCTCGAATCCACCGCGATTTTTCAATGAGATATGAATCAAAATGGCGATACCGATATGAGTATTTGAGATTTATCTCTCCCGACTTGATTCCATCCATAATCGCGTTGAACAACAATACTTTATAAAGCGATGTCCGCACTTTTCCGTCCTCTCCCAAAAGTGAATCCTGTTCAGAATCTTCCAAAAACATGAGCGGCGGTTTTGATCCAATGGTACCTTCCTTTTTTTGAAAATTTGAAACTGCATCGTAAAGATGTTTGTCTGATGTATCTGGCTCAAATACAATTTCTTGAATAATTCGAGATACTCGATTCTGGAGTTTTATGGAGCTGTTTTCGTAAATTTGCAGGAGTTCCAACTCCCGATTTCCTCGTTTTCTCTTTTTTCCCATAGCAATAAACTTCTCTTTAGTCTCATTGATCGGAATCGAAGCAATTTTCTCGCTGATCAGAGCTTGTTTTATTTCCATTTCGAGGTCGGTGTCAGCTAAAACTGCGCGTATATATTCAATAATTTCACAATACTGAATTCCAATCTTTGAACTTTCGATCAGGGTAAGGTTTGTTTGCTTTTCATCTTCCTGATCGAGGGTATAGACAGCGTCACGATGGTGTTGTTCACACTTGTTATTGTTGTTATTACACGAGCTTATGAAAATATCCATTAGGACATCGCTGTAGCGGAAATACTGGTATTCAACAAAACAGAACAGGTACAAAAACCGAGAATCTTCACGGCGACTGAACTGAAATGCTTGCCCACGAATTGCTGTTTCCGCGAAGTAGCGCACTGTTTCTGCCGAGAGATTCATCTGAGTAAACACCGGCAGAAGTTGTTCATAGCTCTTTTTGAAAAAGAGAAAGTTTGAGACAGAATCATTAATCTTGCCCGGTTTGAGCGACTGATTGATTTTGCGAAGCAGAGTCAACCGCGATCTTCCATTCGAGATTTCGCTACCCTGTTCACTCTCTTCAGTAAAGCTATCAAGAAGTTCCTTGTTTGAATCGCTCAAAAGAGCACTTAAGCTTTCAACTAATCCCGATTCACTTTGATTAATTGCATCGGTAATCTGTTCTTGAATCACATAATAAGGTACACCTGTAATTCTCTTTTCCGCAAGAAATTCAACCAACTGACCAAACATGATTCGAGGATTGAGATGAGACTTGCTCAACCGAATCGTTTCAGCAAACAGCAGGTCACGGGAATTGTCGGAAAATGGCGTAAATCCGAATAAAGTGATAAGTTGCGACTGGTGTTCTGCAGATTTGTTCCGGAAATATTTATCGGGAAATTTGACATCTTCGATGGGTATTTGTAGGGATCGAGCAACGAATTCAATATCTTTGACATGAAATTTCCGTGAGGAGTAGAATCGCTTGTTCACTTTGAAATACCCGTATTGAAGAACCAGCCCCACCTTATTTGTTGGACTCTGAACCGAATTCAGCATCTCCTTTACAGACAATGGGATATGAAATGCGGCCTTTCGTTCATTTCCCGTAAAAATTGGAGGTGAATCATAGGCTTTGATCTCTGTGGGCTGAAGAATTTTGATTAATGGCATCCTACTCTCCTTAAAAATATCGTTCGATTGATTTTTGAATTATACAATAGTAATTAGATAGAGTATACTATTGTATATTTATTCATATAATCATCAAAAGAGGATTTACTATGATATTGGGATATATTCGAGTCAGTACAGAAAAACAGGATCTTGAAAAACAGCGACATCTACTCTTGGAATTCGCGAATTCACAAAAGATGATCATCGATGAGTTCATTGATGTAGAAATTTCTTCAAAACGAGATACGAAAGTCCGGCGGATCGAGGAACTTCAGGAAAAACTGAATTCTGGTGATACGCTGATCGTGGCGGAGTTGTCTCGGCTCGGGCGGAATATGCTGGAAACGCTTAATTTGATTCATTCTCTTGCAGAAAAGGGTATTACAATTCTGTTTGTGCGTCAGCCAGAGCTTTCAACCAAAGGCCCTCAAGAAAAACTTCTTCTGGCGATTTACTCGTACTTTGCAGAAACGGAGCGCGAGTTTATTTCGGTTCGAACGAAGCAAGGGCTCGAAGCGGCAAAGGCAAAAGGTGTTCGTTTGGGAAGGCCAAAGGGAAGTAAGAATGTAAAAAGTCGCAGACTCGATCCATTCCGTGATCAGATCAAGCAATTCTTGATTCAAGGTGTCACGATGCGATCGATTTCAAAGATTATTATTCCACAAATGGGCGAGGATGCAATTGGGTATAATTCATTCATTTTTTACATCAAACATGATCTCGAGTTAAAAAAGATTCATGAGAAGAATCCATAATCGTAGGACCTGAATTCACACATCTGGTTTGATCAATTTCCATGGCGAAAGGGGAGCGATTAACAATACCTCCCTTTGTTGAGTTTGAGCCTATTGGCATTAGAAGCGAGGATGGACAAAAATGGGAACTCATTTTCGGTGTAAGGTGTTCATGATAGAAGAAA